>NZ_JBTOQI010000014.1:0-84231 GCF_055283875.1 Pseudomonas sp. HP_14
TTCCCTGCCACCACCACGCTTTGACATTCCAGCCCCCTTGGCCCCGTCCCCTTGCCCGCAACACCTGCTCCCAAAAACATATCTGTGCCGCCCTCCGCGCCCGCTCCTACAGGGAACCATTGTCAGCGCAGGGCCGGAGCCATCTCCGACAAAGTGGTCAAGACATCCTTGGCCAATTGCTTCGACCGCTTGCCATCCCAGCCGGTTATCAGGTCCGGCGCATCGTCGTTATCCTTGAAGGGCATTTCCAGGGTCAGTGACAGGCATTTGTATTTCTCGCCGACACTGTTGCAGGCCAGGTTCATGTTGGCCTTGCCGGGCTGTGAGCGGGGATAGCCATAGCGAGTCTGGAAGTCACGGGTGATTTCACTCAAGCGGCTGCGGAAGTGGGCTTCCAGTTGCTCTTGTTTTGGCGTGTAGCCGGGGTTGCCTTCGCACGCGGCGGTGAACACATAAGGGATTTCTTCGTCGCCATGGACGTCCAGAAACATGTCCACTCCATACTTTTCCATCTGTTCCTTGACGAAAAATACTTCCGGGCTGGCCTCCTGAGTGGAGTCCTGCCAGGCGCGATTGAGGTCCTTGCCGTTGGCATTGGTCCGCAAATGGCCGTGGAATGAACCATCAGGGTTCATGTGCGGGACGAGATACAGATCGGCAACTTCCAGCAGGGCATTCAGTACCTGATCATCCTGCTGTTGCAAGCGCTCGATCACGCCTTCCATGAACCATTCGGCCATGTGCTCGCCGGGGTGTTGCTGAGCAATAATCCAGATTTTGAGCTTTTGCTCATCGCCGTTACCCCGACGCAGCAGAGGAATGTCGCGGCCTTCGACGCTTTTGCCGGTCGCCAGCAGTTGCACGCCCGCTTTTTCCAGGGCTTGTTCAATGAGCCAGGCATGGCGTTCGCGGCTGTACGGTTCGAAATAGGCAAACCAGACCTGCGGTTCGGTCGGTGTGAGGCTGAAGTTCAGGGCACCGTGATCGAACGTGGAGGGCACGCGAAACCAGGTCTGGTGATCGTAGGACGCAACTGCGTTGTAGCCCGTCCAGGCATTCTTATAGCTGGACTGACCCGCGTTGGTCAGGCTGAATCGATGCGTCTGCCCCGTCTGCAGACCGTCGACCTTGAAGTGAAACCACTGAAAATGTGGGCTGCGAGTATCCGGGCGAATAGCCAACTGAATGTGTGCGGGGTTGCTCGCGTCGATCACTTCGATATTGCCACTATCGAAATCTGCGCTGATTTGGAGAGAGGTCACGGTCGGTTCCTGTGTACGTTAGTGCCAGTTATGGCGCTACTTTACACGGAACCTGCCTTGAGCAACGCGCGTTGCTGCGACGTGAATGTGTGCGAATCGGCCATGTTTGACTCAAAAATGGCCGAACAGCGCGAACGCCTCTGCGGTCATCAGCAAGCTGCACAGGAAGGCTGTCGCCATGCACCAGAGCAGATAACTGCGTCGTTTACGCCGGTGCCAGCCGCTGGCACCCAAAACGGCGGCAGGGGCTTGAAGTTGTCGCCATAGGCGTTCAGTTCCTTCGAAGGCGGCAAGATGGCTACTGTCCGCATCCAGCCAGTGACGAAATTCAATGCGCTGGCTGGCTGTAGCGTGCGGGCTCTGGAGGTGGACATACCAGCGGCTGGCCTGCTCACCGACAGGGTCGACAACAGGGCTCTCATCACCCGCTATTTGCCGCCGACTGTTCTGAAGCACTCGAACCATTGCCTGCTCGACCAGCGTTACCTCTATATCCAGCAAGCTGGCAATGTGGGAGTAGGAGAAACCGTCAAGTCGACTGAGGAGAAACACCTGCTGTGCACGACGGGAAAGCTTGACCAGGCCACGGCGCATGCTTTCGCCTTGCGGGCTTAATGGGGCATCCGGCTGCCGTGCGGGCAGAGCGGGAAAGGACGAGAGTTGAATACTCATGATCGATTGCCTCGCTTGATATTCATGATATGCCTTCCTTGATCGCTCTCTTGATTCAAGAGGGGCGTCATCCTGACGCTCGCAGAGTGACTGGGATGAGAGTAATTCTCAAGTGATAAGCCAGCTCAGTTACCAATTATCTTCCGTACAGAGCCTTTGAAAGCAAACTTCAGGGGCCCGTTCCGCAATCTTTTTGCTATGATCCGCGCCATCGTAGAAACGACACCCTCTTCATTAGCCTGAAGAACGCAGCACCGAACCTTGCAACACAAAAAAATAGAACCGCAACACTAAAAAAAAGACCCGGAAAAAATCCGGGTCAAAAACCGTGATTAGCCTGATGAGGAGATAATCCAGAAGCCGACCTAAGACTTCTGAGTTATCCAACTGACCTTGCGGCCAGTTGCTTGCAATAATAATCATTATCATTTGCAAGTCAAACCTTTTTATCGCCCCCATTAAAAAAATTCAGATTCCGCCTGACAATCCTCAGTCCAGCGGCAGTTCTGTCGTGCGCTTCACTTCGCTCATGGCGATGTTTGAGTGTGCTTCCTGAACGTGTGGCTGCTGCAGCAAATGGTCACGCAGGAAGCGCTCGTAGCTGGTGATGTCCTGAGCGACCACCTTGAGCAAGAAATCCATATCGCCCGCCATCGTGTAGCACTCCAGTACCTCCGGGTAGCCAGTGATTGCTTCTTCAAACTCGGCCAGAAAGCGTCGGCCGTGGCCCGATAACTTTACGTCAACAAAAACGGTAGTGGTCAGTCCGAGCTTTTGCGGGTTGAGCAGGGCGACTTTGCGCTCGATGAAGCCTTCTTCCTGAAGCCGGTTGATGCGCCGCCAGCATGGCGACTGTGACAACTCGACGCGTTCAGCGATTTCGGCCGCCGAGAGGTCGGCGTTGTGTTGCAGCAGGCGCAGGATCCTGCGGTCGATGGGGCTTAATTTGTTCTGCATGAATTGACCCTTTTTTTTATTTTTATCGAAACGAACATGCAGAAGTTCAGCAGATAAACGGCAAATTAGAAAGAAAAAGCCTCTTTGCTACAGGCAGTATTTTACTTGTGAATGCTGAGCAGAAGCCGCTCAGCATGCAGGGCGCCTGCATGGCGACCCGGATTAGCCGCCATAAACTGCTCATAAAAATAAAAGGAGCACCTGAATGTCTTTGGCTGATATTCGTCTGGACGATAAATACCGGCTCGCGACCGGCAATCTGTATCTGACCGGCACCCAGGCCTTGACCCGCTTGCCCATGCTGCAAAAACAGCGTGATGAGGCCCGAGGGCTGAACACGGCCGGTTTCATTTCCGGTTATCGCGGCTCGCCATTGGGCAATCTCGACAAAAGCCTGTGGGACGCCAAGGACTACCTTAAACAGAACGCCATCCATTTCCAGCCGGGCGTCAACGAAGAGTTGGCGGCGACAGCGGTATGGGGCAGCCAGCAGGTCAATCTGTTTCCCGAGGGCAAGTACGACGGCGTGTTTGCGCTCTGGTATGGCAAAGGCCCCGGTGTCGATCGCTGCGGCGACGTGTTCAAGCACGCAAACTCGGCCGGTGTCGCTGCCAATGGCGGGGTACTGGTATTGGCGGGTGACGACCATGGCTGCAAATCGTCGACCATCGCCCACCAGAGTGAACATGCGTTCATTGCCTCAATGATTCCGGTGCTTAACCCCAGCAACGTCCAGGAAATCCTTGATTACGGCATCATTGGCTGGGAGTTGTCACGTTACAGCGGGTGCTGGGTGGCGATGAAAACCATTGCCGAGAACGTCGACTCTTCCGCTGTTGTCGAGGTCGATCCGCTGCGTGTGACCACGCAGATTCCAGAGGACTTCGAGATCCCCGAAGGCGGCCTGCACATTCGCTGGCCGGATCCGCCGCTGGCCCAGGAAGCACGGCTCAACACCTACAAAATCTATGCAGCGCGCGCATTTGCGAGAGCGAACCACCTCAACAAAGTGGTCCTTGATTCGCCCCAACCGCGGCTGGGCATCGTCACCACTGGTAAATCCTATCTGGACGTACGTCAGGCCCTGGAAGAGCTGGGCATTGACGAAGCGCTGTGCGCCCAAGTGGGTATTCGCGTGCTCAAGGTCGGCATGAGCTGGCCGCTGGAGCCGGTTTCAGTGCATGGTTTCGCCGAAGGTCTCGACGAGATCCTGGTGGTCGAAGAAAAACGCAGTGTGATCGAGGATCAGTTAACCGGTCAGCTTTACAACTGGCCGGTGGAGCGGCGTCCTGTGGTGGTTGGTGAGTTCGACGAACAGGGCGAGTCGTTGCTGCCCAACCTCAGCGAACTGACGCCTGCGATGATTGCCCGCGTCATTGCCAAACGCCTTGCGCCGTTCTACAGCAGCCCGCAAATCGAAGCGCGCTTGCAGTTTCTGGCAGACAAGGAGCAAGCGCTGCAAGCGCCACTGTTCAACACTCAGCGGACCCCTCATTTCTGTTCTGGCTGCCCGCACAACACCTCAACCCGCGTCCCTGAAGGCAGCCGCGCGCTGGCAGGTATTGGCTGCCATTACATGACTATCTGGATGGATCGGGCCACGGAAACCTTCACCCAAATGGGTGGCGAGGGCGTCACCTGGATTGGTCAGGCACCTTTTACCAATACCCCCCATGTGTTCCAGAACCTCGGCGACGGTACTTATTTCCACTCGGGTCACCTGGCACTGCGCGCTGCGGTGGCATCCGGCGTCAACATTACCTACAAGATTCTCTACAACGATGCGGTAGCGATGACAGGCGGTCAGCCCATCGACGGTGTATTGCGCGTCGACCAGCTCAGCCGTCAGGTTTTCAACGAAGGCGTGCTGCGTATCGCTTTGGTGTCGGATGAGCCTGATAAGTACCCAAGCCGTGATGGCTTTGCTCCGATCACCACCTTTCATCATCGACGGGACCTGGACAGCGTGCAGCGCGAGTTGCGCGAGTTCAAAGGCGTTTCGGTGATCATTTATGACCAGACCTGCGCAACGGAAAAGCGCCGTCGGCGTAAACGCGGCACCATGAAGGATCTGGAAAAACGCGCGCTGATCAATACAGCCGTTTGCGAAGGATGTGGTGACTGCGGCGTCAAGTCAGGCTGTCTTTCCGTGTTGCCCAAAGAGACCGCTCAAGGCCGCAAGCGCGAGATTGACCAGAACGCCTGCAACAAGGACTTCAGCTGCGTCGAAGGTTTCTGCCCGAGCTTTGTCACCGTGCATGGCGGCAAACTGCGCAAGCCTGCGCCGCCGACGCAGCTCCAGCGCTTCGTGACCTTGCCGGAGCCGCACCTGCAAAGCCTGGACAAACCCTTCAACATTTTGCTGTCTGGTGTTGGTGGTACGGGTGTGACGACTGTCGGTGCGATGCTGGGCTTCGCCGCAAACCTGGAAGGCAAGGGCTGTAGCGTGCTCGATCAGGCCGGGCTCGCACAGAAATTCGGCCCTGTGGTCAGCCACATCCGCATCGCGGCGCGTCAGGACGCGTTGTTTGCGGTACGCATCCCGGCGGGCGAAGCCAACCTGCTGTTGGGTTGCGATTTACTGGTGGCGGCAGGCCCGGATGCCATCGCGAAACTCAACTCAACCTTTTCTCACGCGGTGGTTAATAGCCAACAGACGCCGACGGCTGAGTTCACCCGCAACCCGGATGCCGTGTTCCCCGGTGAAGCGATGAAGCAGACCATTCGTGATGCGGTCGGCGCGGAAAAAACTCACTTTGTCGAGGCCACAGACCTGGCGATTCGCCTGCTTGGG
Source organism: Pseudomonas sp. HP_14 (assembly GCF_055283875.1). Taxonomy (NCBI): domain Bacteria; kingdom Pseudomonadati; phylum Pseudomonadota; class Gammaproteobacteria; order Pseudomonadales; family Pseudomonadaceae; genus Pseudomonas; species Pseudomonas sp. HP_14. The sequence goes on from NZ_JBTOQI010000014.1 coordinate 5,686, forward strand.
GATACCATTGCCAGCAACCTGTTCATGTTGGGCTACGCCTTCCAGCTGGGTTTCATCCCGTTAAGCTCGGCGGCGATCGAAAAAGCCATCGAACTCAATGGCGTGGCGGTGACACTCAATCAGCAAGCGTTTCTCTGGGGGCGGCGTGCGGCGCATGATCTGGGTGCAGTGCAATCGATTGCTTACCCTCAAGAGCAGGTCTTTGAAGAGCCTCAGCCTGTCGAACTTGCGCAGCGCATCAAAGCCAGCGTTGTGGCGCTGACCGAGTATCAGAATGCTGCTTATGCCGAACGTTATAGTCGTCTGGTTGAAAACGTGCGCCAGACCGAAGCGCGTTTGTTCCCGGGGCAATTGGCGGTGCTGACTGAAGCTGTGGCCTTCAGTCTGTTCAAGGTGCTGGCATACAAGGATGAGTACGAGGTTGCGAGGCTGTACAGCAATGGCGACTTTAAACGGCAGTTACAGGCGCAGTTCGAGGGGGATTACCGGCTGGAATTCCACCTGGCACCGTCGTGGCTGGCCAGACGTGACAAGCAGACAGGGGAGCCGCGCAAGCGCAGTTTCGGTCCGTGGATGATGAAGGCGTTTGGTGCGCTGGCGAACCTCAAGTTCCTGCGCGGCACCGCATTTGACCCGTTCGGCCGCAGCCTGGAGCGCAAGCAGGAGCGGGAGCTGATCGAGGCGTACATCAACGACATTGAGCTGATCCTGCTGAACCTCAACGCGATGAATCGGCACACCGCATTGGAGTTGGCTCGCTTGCCAGAGAAGATCAGGGGATATGGCCACGTCAAGGAGCGCGCCATGAAAGCTGCGGGCCTGCATGCTGAGCGTGTACGCCATAGCCTGGTAACGGGAGAGGTCGTGCCACCGAAGCTGTTTGAGGTGGCTGTTTGAGCTTCAGCCGACGGCACTGAAGCTCGGGATTATCTAGCAAGCTGCGTCAGCTCAGTCTCAGGTAAGAGGCAACTTGTTGGGGAGAAGGTTTAACGCGTTGAATCAGGCCGGCCACCTCGCGAACAAGTTCGCTCCTACCGGTTAGTACCGTGCCAGGGGTAGGAGGTAACTTGTTGCCGAGAGGGTTTAACGCGTTGAATCAGACCGGCCACCTCGCGAACAAGTTCGCTCCTACCGGTTAGTACCGTGCCAGGGTAGGAGGTAACTTTTTGCCGAAAGGTTTTAACGCGTTGAATCAGGCCTGCACACCTCGCGAACAAGTTCGCTCCTACCGGTTAGTACCGTGCCAGGGTAGGAGGTAACTTGTTGCCGAGAGGGTTTAACGCGGTGAATCAGGCCGGCCACCTCGCGAACAAGTTCGCTCCTACCGGTTAGTACCGTGCGAGGGTAGGAGGTAACTTGTTGCCGAGAGGGGCTGACGCGGTGGTTCAAGTCTGGCGTTCGGCTCACTGCAACTCAGCCAGCCGGTTCAATCTCCACCAGCACCGCGCCCTCACTGACCATCTCCCCCTCGCTGCAATGCACCACAGTGACCACGCCAGCGCTGTCCGCGCGGATGCTGTGTTCCATTTTCATCGCTTCCAGCACCACCAACTGCGTACCCGCTTCGACACTCTGACCGACTTCAACCAGCACCCGTACCACGCTGCCGTTCATGGGCGCAGTCAGGCCGCCTTGCGAGGCGTTGCTGGTGTCTGATGCGGTCATCGGGTCGAAGCACCTGATCCCATGCAGATCGCCAGCCCATTTGAGGAACAAAGTGTTATCTCGGCGCAGAGCGAGGTGCTGTTGCTGCACTCCGTTCTGTGTGACCAGCAGCCGATCACCCTTCAGTTGATAGGATGCCGGGTTATCACCGGCAAGCTTCATTACCTGTTCCTGGCCGTCACAAACGAGATGCAGGTCGACTTCATCCACGCATCCAAAGCGCGTGCCAAACGTCGACGACCAGGGTGAATGCACATCATCCTGACGAACCCGGGCAGGTTCACTCTGGCTGAATGCGGCAGCGGCGGCTTGCCAGAAATCATTCGACAACCGAGCCGCTTGTGGCAGTAGTTGCGCCTGATGCCTGGGGATGAAGTCGGTGTCCAGCTCTGCCGCTGCAAATGCCGGATGGGCAATGATGCGTCGCAGAAACGGCAGGTTGGTCCTGACCCCGCCGACCACGAACTCATCGAGCATTGCCAGTAGCCTCAGGCGGGCCTGTTCGCGGTCCTCACCCCAGGCTATCAACTTGCCGAGCATGGGGTCGTAAAACGGCGAGATGCTGCCGCCCTCAGCCACGCCGCTGTCAACCCTGCGCCCGGTATTGGCTGTGCACTCTCGATAAAGCTCCAGAGTGCCAGTGGCGGGCAGGAATTCGTTGTTGGGGTCTTCAGCATAGAGGCGTACTTCGATGGCGTGGCCGAGCAGCGGGACTTGCGCCTGAGTCAGCGGTAGCGCTTCGCCCCGGGCGACCCGTAATTGCCATTCAACCAGGTCGAGGCCGGTAATCGCCTCGGTGACGGGATGCTCTACCTGCAGCCGCGTGTTCATCTCCATGAAGAAGAAATCGCCCCGTGCGTCGAGCAAAAACTCTACGGTGCCCGCACCCACGTACCCAATACTTTGCGCTGCCTTAACGGCGGCTTCGCCCATGGCTTTGCGCAATTGTGTAGTGAGGCCCGGAGCAGGTGCTTCTTCGACGACTTTTTGATGGCGACGCTGGATCGAGCAGTCGCGCTCGTTGAGATACAGGCAATGACCGTGCTGGTCGGCGAACACCTGGATTTCCACGTGGCGAGGCTTGAGCAGGTATTTCTCCACCAGCATGCGTGAGTCGCCGAAGGATGATGCGGCTTCACGCTGCGCTGATGCCAGCGCCTCGGCGAGATCCTCAGCGCGCTCCACGACTTTCATGCCTTTACCGCCGCCGCCCGCAGTGGCCTTGAGCAGTACTGGATAACCAATCCGCTCGGCTGCATCGCTAAAGGTCGTCAAATCCTGAGCGTCGCCGTGGTAACCCGGCACTAATGGTACGCCAGCACTTTCCATCAGCGACTTGGCGGCGGACTTGCTGCCCATGGCATCAATGGCGGAGGCGGGCGGGCCGATGAAAATCAGACCGGCGTTTTCGATGGCACGAGCAAACTCTGCGTTTTCAGAGAGAAAGCCGTAGCCGGGATGGATGGCCTGCGCGCCACTGGCCTGCGCAGCCGCTATTACCTTGTCGATTCGCAAATAACTGTCTGAAGCCTTACTGCCCCCTAAATCGACTTTGACATCGGCTTCGCGGGTGTGACGAGCATCTTTATCCATGGCGCTGTGGACCGCGACAGTGGTCAGGCCGAGACTTTTCGCGGTACGCATGATGCGGCAGGCAATTTCGCCACGGTTGGCGATCAGCACGCTCGTCAGTGTCGGGGCGCTCATGAACGGGACTCCTTGGGCTGTTCGATCTGCCAGGCGGGTTGACGTTTTTCCAGAAACGCGCGCAAACCCTCCTGGCCCTCGGCGCTGGTGCGAATCCGCGCAATACTGTTTTCGCAATATCGGCGCAATGCCGGAGTCAGCGCACCATTGCCGACCTCTCGCAGTAGGTCTTTGCTGGTACGCATGGCTTGCGGGCTGTTCAGCAGCAAGTTATCGGTCCACTCGGATACCTGTTGCTCCAGCTGTTGCGCAGGATAGTGCTCGGCGATCAAACCAATTTCCTGGGCGCGCGCACCGTCGAAGCGTTCCGCAGTCAGCGCGTAGCGACGTGCCGCTCGCTCGCCTATAGCCTGAACCACAAACGGGCTGATCACCGCGGGCGCCAGACCAATGCGCACTTCGGACAGGCAGAACTGCGCGTCCACGCTGCCGATGGCCATATCACAGCAACTGATCAGTCCCAGCGCCCCTCCGAACGCTGCGCCTTGCACTACGGCAAGCGTTGGAATTTTCAGCTTGGCGAGGTTGTACATCAGCTCCGCCAGTTCGCGGGCATCATCCAGATTGGTGTTGTAGTCCAGATGGGCTGACTGCTGCATCCAGGCCAGATCCGCTCCTGCGCTGAAGTGTTTGCCGCGTCCGCGAATGATCAGGAAACGCAAGCTGGCATCAGCCTGAACCGCATCCAGTGCGAGAATCAGTTCACGGATCATCTGCGCATTGAACGCGTTGTTCTTCTCGGGCCGGTTCAGCCAAAGGGTCGCGTAGCCCCGAGGGTCACGGAGCAGTTCTACGGTTTGAAAATCAGTCATGGGCATTTCCTGGTCACATCCGAAACAGGCCGAAAGTCGTCGGCTCAATGGGCGCGTTCAGTGAGGCGGAGAGGGCCAAGGCCAGAATCTCCCGGGTTTGCGCCGGGTCGATAACGCCGTCATCCCAGAGGCGTGCGCTGGAGTAGTACGGATGTCCCTGGTGTTCATACTGATCAAGGATGGGTTGCTTGATGGCCGTTTCCTGAAGTGCGCTGAATGGCTCGCCACTGCGCTCGGCCTGTTCACGTTTCACCTGGGCCAGTACGCCTGCGGCTTGTTCGCCACCCATCACGCCGATTCGGGCGTTAGGCCACATCCACAGGAATCTGGGGTCGTAGGCGCGGCCGCACATCCCATAGTTACCGGCACCGAAGCTGCCACCGATGATCACGGTAAATTTCGGAACTTTGGCGCACGCCACAGCCGTGACCAGCTTTGCACCGTGCTTGGCGATGCCTCCCGCCTCGTATTTCTGGCCGACCATGAACCCCGTGATGTTTTGCAGGAACAGCAGCGGAACGCCGCGCTGGCAGGCCAGTTCGATAAAGTGGGCGCCTTTCTGCGCGGCTTCCGCAAAGAGAATGCCGTTGTTGGCGAGAATTGCGACGGGGTAGCCATGCAGCCTCGCGAACCCGCAGACCAGCGTGGTGCCAAACAACGCTTTGAATTCGTCGAAAACCGAACCATCTACCAGGCGAGCAATGACTTCGCGAACATCGAAAGGCTGTTTGGCATCGGCAGGGATAATCCCGTACAGCTCTTCGGCAGCGTACAGCGGAGCAACGGGGGTGACGCTGTTGAGTTGGCCGAGCTTGAGCCAGTTGAGGTTGGCCACGCTGCGCCGGGCGAGCGCCAGCGCGTGTTCATCGTTATCGGCGTAGTGGTCGGCAACGCCGGAGGTGCGACAGTGAACATCCGCGCCGCCCAGGTCTTCGGCAGTGACCACTTCACCGGTCGCAGCTTTGACCAGCGGCGGCCCGGCAAGAAAGATCGTCGCCTGCTGGCGAACCATGATCGCTTCGTCCGCCATGGCAGGTACATAAGCGCCGCCGGCCGTGCATGAACCCATGACCACTGCGATCTGCGGGATGCCTTGAGCGCTCATGTTGGCTTGATTGAAGAAGATCCGTCCGAAATGCTCGCGGTCCGGGAACACCTCGTCCTGTCGCGGCAGATTGGCGCCCCCTGAGTCCACCAGGTAGATGCACGGCAGCCGGTTCTGCTGGGCAATGGCTTGCGCACGCAGGTGCTTTTTCACGGTGAGTGGATAGTAGGAGCCGCCTTTGACCGTCGCGTCATTGGCGATGATCATGCATTCCACACCTTCAACACGACCGATCCCGGCGATCACACCTGCGGCGGGTACCTCTTCGTCGTAAACCTGCAGAGCGGCCAGCTGGCCAATTTCCAGAAAGGGCGAGCCTGTATCGAGCAAGCGGTTGATGCGCTCGCGGGGCAGCAGTTTGCCTCGGGAGGTATGCCGCTCCTGAGCTTTTGTACCACCGCCTTGCTGAATGTCTGCAAGCAGGGTGCGCAGCGCGTGAACCTGCTCCAGCAGGTTGGCACTGTTGCTGGTGAATTCCGGGGATCGTGTGTTGATACGGGACTGGAGGGTGGCCATGGTTACTCCGGGCTCTGTGGGAGCGGTGCTTGCCCGCGATAAACGATAACGCGGTGCACCTTCAAAACGCGTCTCATGTATCGCGGGCAAGCACCGCTCCCACAGGAGATCGCATTTCAGTTCAAGTCGATCAACGGATCAGTTCACCGGGATTCATTAAACAATTCGCGCCCGATCAACATCCGCCGGATTTCACTCGTGCCTGCGCCGATCTCGTAGAGTTTGGCGTCGCGCAACAAGCGGCCAGCAGGGAATTCGTTGATATAGCCGTTACCGCCCAGAATCTGGATCGTTTCCAGCGCCATTTGTGTGGCCCGCTCAGCGCTGTACAAAATGATCCCGGCGGCGTCCTTGCGCGTTGTTTCGCCGCGTTCGCAGGCCTGGGCAACCGCATATAAATAGGCGCGGCTGGCATTCAGTTGGGTGTACATGTCAGCGATCTTGCCCTGTATCAGCTGGAACTCGCCGATGCTCTGGCCAAACTGCTTGCGATCATGGATATAGGGCACTACCACGTCCATGCAGGCCTGCATGATCCCGGTGGGGCCACCGGAGAGGACGACGCGCTCATAGTCCAGGCCGCTCATCAACACCTTCACGCCGCCATCCAGCTCCCCGAGCAGGTTCTCTTCCGGGACTTCCACGTCGTCGAAAAACAACTCGCAGGTGTTGGAGCCACGCATACCCAGCTTGTCGAACTTGTTGCCACGGGAGAAACCTTTCCAGTCCCGTTCGACGATGAACGCGCTGATGCCATGAGCCGCCTTTTGCAGGTCGGTCTTTGCGTAGATGACATAGGTGTTGGCGTCGGGGCCGTTAGTGATCCAGGTTTTGCTGCCATTCAGGACAAAGCGGTCGCCACGTTTCTCGGCGCGCAGCTTCATGGACACAACATCGGAGCCAGCGTTTGGCTCGCTCATGGCCAGTGCGCCCACCTGTTCACCGCTGATGAGAGAGGGCAGGTACCTGGCTTTCTGGGCCGGGTTACCGTTGCGATTGATCTGGTTCACGCACAGGTTCGAGTGCGCGCCATAGGACAACGCAACGGAAGCCGAGCCGCGACTGATTTCCTCCATTGCCACTGCATGCGCCAGGTAACCAAGGCCTGCGCCGCCATACTCTTCATCGACGGTAATACCCAGCAAACCCATGTCGCCAAACTTGCGCCACAGGTCGGCGGGGAACAGGTTGTCTTTGTCGATCTGAGCGGCACGAGGGGCGATTTCAGCCGCGACAAATGACTGAACCTGATCACGCAATATGTCGATTGTCTCGCCCAGAGCGAAATTGAGGCTGGGGTAACTCATGGTTAGCGTTCCTTTTTATTTTTGGATGAGTCGCTATGACCTTTACGTTAACGTAAGCCTGTTGGCAGAGGTGTGTCAATGCAATCTCGTAAGTGCGTCAGTCAGGCGCAAGAAGTGCTTTGCTTTTGCTTCTGATTCAGCAAGTTGCGGTCATGCACGAATCTTATGTACACCACGAGAATAGCGTCGGTGCGTGCCCGCACCACAGCTCCGGAGTCGAAGGTACCCCTGCGAAGCAGGGGCCGGACGTCAGCGCAAATGGTTTTGGTTACTTTTGTCGAAACAAAAGTGACCCGGCCGACAGGACGGAACCGAACTCAGCGACGCCGCAAATACATAATCAAACCCCAGACAGCACGAAGGGGAGCCTGGGCTCCCCTTCAAGGTATTTCTCGATGCTCTTTTTTATTGTTGGGCGGCCTGTTGTTGTTTTTGTTGGCCGTACCCTTACTGCTGTTTTTAGCGATCCCCATTCAGGATCAAGAGCAAACGTATTTTTTTGAGCGCTGATGCGGCTTTTATCTCGTCGATCCAACCAGGTCGGGCGCTACCTGACGGTAGTTTTATTGTTCTCTGTCCGGTTGCGAGGAGTTCTTTCAAGAACCTCCGAAAAGCTATCCACTCCAAAAAAATCTGTTAGCTGCGCCTCTGTCCGTGTTGTTCTTGTTATGTCAGAGCCGATACGTCTTGTTTTTATTGGGTTACTGCATTTTTTATTTTTGTTGTACTTAAGATATAGCAGGAGCCGTGCCAGTTTTTGAAAAGCCTTATAAACCGGGGGTTTGAGAGACGTGCTCAGCTCAGGAGTCAATAAAGCACGCTGTCAGCTGTTTCCGTGTTACCCGTTTTTTCCTGCCTGATGCGGGCAGGGTAACACTCTGCGGCAACATGTCGCACCTCAGGCCGACAAACGAGCCCTTGCCACGCGAGAGCCATTGGGCTTGCCCAGCACATCGCAAATCTGCTGACCGGCAGCTATAAGCCGATCCAGATCCACCCCGGTATTGATGCCCAGCCCGTTGAGCATGTAGAGCACATCCTCGCTGGCAACATTACCACTGGCACCTTTGGCATAAGGGCAGCCACCGAGCCCGGCCACTGAGCTGTCGAACACATGAATGCCCTCCAGCAGGCTGGCGTAGATGTTGGCCAGCGCCTGGCCGTAGGTGTCATGGAAATGGCCGGCGAGCTTGCTTCGGGCGATACGTCCAGTGACCACCTCGAACAGTTCGCGGGTCTGGCCAGGTGTGCCCGTGCCAATCGTGTCTCCCAGTGAAACCTCGTAACAGCCCATGGCAAGTAGCTCGTTGGCCACAGCCGCAACCTGCGCAGGCTTGATGTGACCTTCGTAAGGACAACCCAATACGCAAGACACATAACCGCGGACCTGAACGCCATGCAGGCGGGCGGCCTGCAAAACAGGGGCGAAGCGTTCAAGGCTTTCACTGATTGAGCAGTTGATATTGCGTTGCGAAAAGGTCTCGGATGCCGAGGCGAAAACCGCCACCTCTTTCACCCCTGCGACCAATGCGTCTTCAAAGCCACGAAGATTCGGCGTCAGTGCGGCGTAGGTGACGTGATCCCTGCGCTGGATCCGGGCAAAGACGTCTGCCGACCCTGCCATTTGCGGCACCCATTTGGGCGATACAAAGCTGCCAACTTCGATATGGCTGAGACCGGTTGCTGAAAGCTCGTCGACGAGATTCACTTTGTCCAGAACGCTGATAGGCCGTGCTTCGTTTTGCAGACCGTCACGGGGACCTACTTCAACCAGGCGTACTTTTTCGGGTAAAGGCATGTCCGGCTCCTTCTCGAAAAATTCGAGAATGATTCAGCAATCAATTGATATTTATAGTTTTATTTAGCTCAAGCTTGCAGCGTTCTTCCGCGCTGTCCAGTTCCAGCTGCATCTGCTGGATGTCCAGCAGTTGCTGTTCTAGCTGGGCGCGGCGCTCACCGATTTTGCCGAGCATGGTATGGAGCTGTTTGTGATTACCGCCGGAGGGGTCATAAAGCTCGATCAACTCGCGGCATTCGGCGAGAGAAAAACCGATGCGCTTACCCCGCAAAATGAGCTTGAGGGTGACCTTGTCTCTTGCCGAGTAGATACGCTCCAGGCCACGTCTTTCGGGGGCTAGCATGCCTTGCTCTTCGTAGAAACGGATCGCCCGCGTGGTGATATCCAGCTCGCGGGCGAGGTCGGAGATGCTGTAGGTCTGGCTGGTCATGAACGCGCTCGGCAAAGGAAGCAAAGGCTTAACCTAAGGTTACCTTTACGTTCACGTCAAGCAGCAACTGCTGCCGGGCTGACTCAGCTTGATCACCTGAAATCGGATTATGTGGGAGCCGGGCCTGCCCGCGATGCGTAAACCACGATCTGACCGTGGTGCAGAGTTACCCCCATCGTGGGCAAGCCCAGCTCCCACAGTAGATGGTCTATGTCTTATAACTATATTAATAACAATGAGTTGAGGTTCTATATTCAAGCTACTTCTAGCTTGCTTTCCTGCGCAGTCACTTGCTGACACAGCTCGATTATCTGCTCACGCATCCAGCGGTTAGCCGGGTCCTGATCGGTGCTTTCGTGCCAGTACAGGTGAGTTTCGACTGCCGGAACATCATGCACAGGTAGGGGGAAATAGCGCAGCTCGTGGCGTTTAGCAAAGCGTTCCGGCACGGTCATGACCATGTCGGTCTGCTGCAGGACTTGTGAGGCCATCAGGTAATGTTGCGAGCGCAAGGCAACCTTTCGCTGAATGCCCATTTTGCCCAGTGCGAGGTCGACATAGCCCAGGCCGCTGCGACGGCTGGAAATATGGATATGCGACAGGGCCAGATAGTCTTCCAGCTTAAAGACCTCTCTCGTCGCAAGGGGATGACCCTTACGCATGGCGCAGACGTATTTGTCGGCCATCAGCTTGACGTGACGTACTTGCGGATCGGTATTGAGCGGCGCGTCCACGGCAAAGTCCAGGCGTCCGGCGGCCAGTTCCTTGGTCATCTCGCGGCGTTTTGACAGAAAGCTTTCGATGGTGACCTGCGGGGCCAGGCGACGCAGGCGTTGAAACAGGGCTGGCAGGACCACCGCTTCCGTCAGGTCGGTCATGCTGATCCGGTAATTCTTGACGGCCTGGAGCGGCGTGAAGATCCGGCTTTCCTGTACAGAAACCCGTAACAGCGCCAGTGCATTGCGTACCGGCCCGATAATATTCTGCGCCATGGGCGTAGGCACCATGCCTTGAGCTGTGCGCACGAACAAAGGATCGTTGAAGGTCTCACGTAGCCGCGCCAACGCATTGGACACAGCGGGCTGGGTGATGCCGACAATCTGTCCGGCGCGAGTCAGATTGGCTTCGGTGTAGATCGCGTCGAAGACAATGAAAAGGTTGAGATCGACCTTGCTCAGGTTCATTCAGTGCGCCTCGTGTGCTGTTCTTGTTTTATCGCTTCCTGGACGAAGCGTGGCCCGATCATATATCGGTTATGAATGTTAATACACGCTGAGAATAGGTTAGATAAATGTTGGGTGGAGGCCTAGCATCGTCACATGACCTTACAAACCTCACTCAGAAGGTAGCTGCCCATGGATTTTGCTTACTCCCCGAAGGTTCAGGAACTGCGCGAGCGCGTGACGGCGTTCATGGATAACTATGTTTATCCCGCTGAACCGGTGTTCGAGCGGCAGGTCGCTGAGGGGGATCGCTGGCAGCCTACGGCGATCATGGATGAGCTCAAGTCCAGGGCCAAAGCTGAAGGCCTATGGAATCTTTTCCTGCCTGAGTCCGAACTGGGTGCCGGGCTGACCAATCTGGAGTACGCGCCGCTGGCGGAGATCATGGGCCGTTCGCTGCTTGGGCCTGAGCCGTTCAATTGCTCGGCGCCTGACACGGGCAACATGGAAGTTCTGGTGCGCTACGCCAGTGAGGAGCAGAAGAAACAGTGGCTCGAACCGTTACTGCGCGGCGAGATTCGCTCGGCTTTCGCCATGACCGAGCCCGATGTTGCATCCTCCGATGCCACCAACATGGCTGCCCGTGCCGAGCGTCAAGGTGACGAGTGGGTCATCAACGGGCGCAAGTGGTGGACTTCAGGTGCTTGCGATCCACGCTGCAAGATTTTGATCTTCATGGGCCTGAGCAATCCTGACGGGCCGCGTCATGGGCAACATTCGATGATACTGGTGCCGACAGGCACTCCTGGAGTGAAAATCGTCCGTGCATTGCCGGTTTTTGGCTATGACGATGCCCCACACGGGCACGCAGAGGTTGTCTTCGAGAATGTGCGGGTGCCATACGAGAATGTGCTGCTTGGTGAGGGCCGTGGCTTTGAAATCGCCCAGGGGCGTTTAGGGCCGGGGCGCATTCATCACTGCATGCGTTCGATAGGCATGGCCGAGCGTGCGCTGGAATTGATGTGCAAACGAGCGATCAGCCGCGAGGCATTCGGGCGACCATTGGCGCGATTGGGCGGTAACGTCGACAAGATTGCCGACTCGCGAATGGAGATAGACATGGCGCGGCTGCTGACGTTGAAAGCGGCCTACATGATGGACACGGTGGGCAACAAAGTCGCGAAAAGTGAAATCGCCCAGATCAAGGTGGTTGCGCCCAACGTCGCGTTGAAGGTGATCGACCGCGCTATCCAGATTCATGGCGGCGCAGGGGTTTCCAATGACTTCCCGCTGGCCTACATGTATGCCATGCAGCGCACGCTGCGCCTGGCCGACGGCCCGGATGAAGTTCACCGGGCAGCGATAGGCAAGTTCGAGATTGGCAAGTATGTGCCGAAGGAAATGCTGCGACGTTGAAGCTTTCAGGACGCTGGAATGCGGCTTGTTGGAGCGAATCAACATGATAATGCGGGACGGGGCGAGTAGTTCTGTAGGAGTCGAGCTTGCTCGCGATGAACGATGACACGGTGGCCCTGACTAACCGGGTTTACATTATCGCGAGCAAGCTCTGCTCCCACAGGATTTGCGCGTTGGCAGTGAATGTTCCTGGCTAAAGCTGGTACCACAGAATTGCACACATACTGAGATCACGCCTGTAGGAGTCGAGCTTGCTCGCGATGAACGATGACACGGTGGCCCTGAAAAACCAGTGCGACTGCATCGCGAGCAAGGTCTGCTCCTACAGGATGAAACCTCCAATATGAAGCTGCAGCTTACTCGTCATACCCCAGATTCGGCGCCAGCCAGCGCTCGGTCACACTCAAGTCCTGACCTTTACGCGCGGTGTAACTTTCCACCTGATCCTTGTCGACCTTGCCCACGGCGAAGTATTGCGCCTGTGGGTGGGCGAAGTACCAGCCGCTGACCGCCGCCGCCGGGAACATGGCGTAGTGTTCGGTGAGGAACACGCCGCTCTTGCCCGGTTTGCCGTCCGGCATCGGGTCCAGCAGTTCAAACAGCGTGCCTTTCTCGGTGTGATCCGGGCACGCTGGATAGCCGGGAGCAGGGCGGATACCCGCGTATTGCTCTTTGATCAGCGCGTCATTGTCCAGTTGCTCATCCTTGGCATAGCCCCAGTGCTCTTTACGCACTTGTTGGTGCAGCCACTCGGCGCAGGCTTCCGCGAGGCGGTCGGCCAAGGCTTTCACCATAATCGCGTTGTAGTCGTCGCCCGCGTCCTGATAAGCCTTGGAAACCTCTTCGGCGCCGATACCTGCGGTAGTAATGAAGCCGCCGATATAGTCAGTGACGCCGCTGTCTTTAGGTGCAACAAAGTCAGCCAGCGAGAAGTTTGGTTTGCCATCGGTCTTGATGATCTGCTGACGCAGGTGATGCAGCTTCGCCAGCGGCTGGCCATCGTCGCCGTAGACTTCCAGATCGTCGTCATTCACCTGATTGGCAGGCCAGAAACCAAACACGGCGCGGGCGCTGATCAGTTTTTCATCAATCAACTTGCGCAGCAGTTGCTGAGCATCGGCGAACAGTGATGTCGCGGCTTCGCCAACTACTTCGTCAGTGAGAATGCGCGGATATTTGCCCGCCAGATCCCAGGAAATAAAGAACGGCGTCCAGTCGATGTACTCGGCAAGCACGTCCAGATCGATGTTTTCCAGCACCTTGGCGCCCGTAAACGTCGGTTTCACCGGCGTGTAGGTCGCCCAGTCAAACTGCGGCTTCTTGGCTACCGCAGCGCCATAGCTCAGGCGCTCGGTACGCGCGCTACGAGCAGAAGTACGTTCGCGGACTTCAATGTATTCGAGACGGGTCTTCTCGATGAACGCCGGTTTCAGTTCCTTGGACAGCAACTGCGTGGCCACGCCCACTGCGCGCGAGGCGTCAGTCACGTAGATCACCGCATCGTTGCTGTACTTGGGTTCGATCTTCACCGCCGTGTGTGCCTTGGAGGTGGTCGCGCCGCCGATCATCAGTGGCAGATGAAAGTCCTGGCGCTGCATTTCCCGGGCTACGTGGACCATTTCATCCAGCGACGGAGTAATCAGGCCAGACAGGCCGATGATGTCGCACTTCTGCTCTTTGGCGACTTGCAGGATCTTCTCTGCAGGGACCATCACGCCCAAGTCAACGATGTCATAGCCGTTGCAACCCAGCACGACACCCACAATGTTTTTGCCGATATCGTGCACGTCGCCCTTGACCGTGGCCATGAGGATCTTGCCCTTGGCTTCTGGCTTGTCACCTTTTTCCAGTTCGATGAACGGGATCAGGTGGGCAACGGCCTGCTTCATTACGCGAGCGGACTTGACCACTTGCGGGAGGAACATTTTGCCCGAGCCGAACAGGTCGCCGACGATGTTCATGCCGGACATCAACGGGCCTTCGATCACTTCGATCGGGCGGGCGAATGACTGACGGGACTCTTCGGTGTCTTCAACGATGTGCGTGGTAATACCTTTGACCAGCGCATGTTCCAGGCGCTTGTTCACCGGCCAGCCGCGCCATTCTTCGGTTTCCGCTTCTTTGACGCTGCCGTCGCCCTTGAACTTGTCAGCAATCGCCAGCAACGCATCGGTGCCTTCTGCCGTTCGGTTGAGCACCACATCTTCCACGCAGTCGCGCAGCTCGGCCGGGATCTGGTCGTAGATCTCCAACTGACCGGCGTTGACGATACCCATGCTCAGGCCATTGCGGATCGCATACAGCAAAAACACCGAGTGAATCGCCTCGCGCACCGGGTTGTTGCCCCGGAACGAGAACGAGACGTTGGACACACCACCCGACGTCAACGCGTAAGGCAGTTCGTCGCGGATGTAGGCACAGGCGTTAATGAAGTCGACTGCATAGTTGTTGTGCTCTTCGATGCCGGTGGCAATGGCGAAGATGTTCGGGTCGAAAATGATGTCTTCCGGCGGGAAGCCGACCTCATTGACCAGAATGTCGTAAGAGCGTTTACAGATTTCTTTTTTGCGCGCTTCCGTGTCGGCCTGGCCGTCTTCGTCGAACGCCATCACCACAACTGCGGCGCCGTAACGCTTGCAGAGTTTTGCATGATGGATGAACTGCTCGACGCCTTCCTTCATGCTGATCGAGTTGACGATGCCTTTGCCCTGAATGCACTTGAGGCCCGCTTCAATCACTTCCCACTTTGAGGAGTCGATCATGATCGGCACCCGGGAGATATCCGGCTCGCCTGCGATCAGGTTGAGGAAGGTCACCATGGCCTTCTTCGAGTCCAGCATCCCTTCGTCCATGTTGATGTCGATCACCTGGGCACCGGCTTCGACCTGTTGCAGGGCGACTTCCAGGGCTTCGGTGTAGTTATCTTCACGGATCAGACGGGCAAAGCGGGCGGAACCGGTGATGTTGGTTCGCTCGCCGACGTTGACGAACAGCGAGTTGCGATCAATGGTGAACGGCTCAAGGCCGGACAGACGACAGGCTTTCGGGATATCCGGAATTTGCCGTGGGGCATAACCGGCGACTGCCTCAGCGATTGCCTTGATGTGGCCCGGCGTCGTGCCGCAGCAGCCGCCGACGATGTTCAGGAAGCCGCTTTGGGCGAATTCCTCGATGATTTTTGCGGTCTGGCTCGGCAGTTCGTCGTATTCGCCAAACTCGTTCGGCAAGCCCGCGTTAGGGTGCGCGGAGACGTAAGTGCTGGCCTTGTTCGACAGCTCTTGCAGGTACGGGCGCAGATCACTGGCACCCAGCGCGCAGTTCAAACCGACCGAGATGGGCTTGGCGTGGCTGACCGAGTTCCAGAACGCTTCAGTGGTCTGGCCGGAGAGGGTGCGGCCGGAGGCGTCGGTGATGGTCCCGGAAATCATGATCGGCAATTCAAAACCGATCTCTTCGAAGACGCCCTGCACGGCAAAGATCGCCGCCTTGGCATTGAGGGTGTCGAAAATGGTTTCGATCAGGATCAGGTCTGCGCCGCCTTCAATCAGACCGCGAGTCGCTTCCGTGTAGTTTTCTACCAGCTCATCGAACGTCACGTTGCGATAGCCGGGGTTGTTCACGTCTGGCGACAGTGAGCAGGTACGGCTGGTCGGGCCGAGAACACCGGCAACGAAGCGCGGCTTGTCAGGGGTTTCCAGCGTCTTGGCGTCAGCGACTTTGCGAGCCAGTCGAGCACCTTCCACGTTCAGCTCATAGACGATCTCTTCCATGCCGTAATCAGCCTGGGAAACCTGTGTGGCGTTGAAGGTGTTGGTTTCAAGAATGTCAGCGCCAGCGTCCAGATAAGCTTTCTCGATGGCGCCGATCACGTCCGGGCGCGTCAGCACCAGCAAATCGTTGTTGCCCTTGACGTCACTTGGCCAATCGGCAAAGCGCTTGCCGCGATAGTCTTCTTCCTCAAGTCGATAGCTCTGGATCATGGTGCCCATGCCGCCGTCGAGGATCAGGATCCTCTGCTGGAGAGCTTGCTGGAGAGCATGAAGACGGGCGCTGCGATCAGACATAGGGTTACCTGGAAAAGATCGATACAGAAAGGTCGAAATGATAGCAAACCCGAACGGTTTTAGTGTTGATAACACTTTGGTATGAATATCGCTCATGTTGCTGTGCGATATCCTCTGTAGAATTGCTGCGTTTTTTCACCTTTTCAGACCTTTTGGACGCTGGATATGCCGTATCGCTTCTTTATAAGCATCGTTATGTTGTGGATGGTCGGCATGTTTCAGGCTCAGGCGGGCGATCAGCCTGTGCAGCCGAATATTTCCTATGTACGGGATATCCAGCCGATCCTTACCGAAAAGTGCGTCGCCTGCCATGCCTGTAACGACGCGCCGTGTCAGCTGAATCTGGGTGCCGGAGAGGGCGTCGCCCGTGGGGCCAGCAAAATCCCGGTGTATGAAGGGGATCGCAGTGTCGCCCAGGCACCCACTCGCTTGTTCATCGATGCCAGCGGGCCGAAAGCCTGGGAGAGCAAGGGTTTTTATTCGGTGCTCGACGCTGAGGGCAGTCAGGCCGCGTTGATGAGCAGAATGCTGGACCTGGGGCGTAACGCGCCACTGGAGCCCAATGCGAAGATTCCACCTGAGATCGCACTGGGGCTCAATCGCGAGAATCTTTGTGCTCAACCCGGCGAGTTCAATGCTTACGCTCAGGCGCACCCCAAGGAAGGCATGCCGCTGGCTGTCGCCGGGCTTACCGACGCTGAGTATCAGACCTTGCAACGCTGGTTCGCAGCGGGCGCGCCTACGGACGACAAGGCGCTGAATCCGTCTATCAGCGAAATATCACAGATTGCCGAGTGGGAAGCGTTACTCAACCAGCGTGGGTCTACTCAAGCGCTGGTGGGCCGGTGGCTGTACGAGCATTTATTCCTCGCGCACATCTACTTTGTTGGTGGTGAGCCAGGGCACTTCTTTCACTGGGTGCGCTCGCGTACGCCGAGCGGTCAGCCGATCGACGTGATAGCAACGCGCAGGCCGAACGACGATCCGGGCAGTGATTTTTACTACCGCCTTGAGCAAGTCAAAGGCGTGATCGTCCACAAGACTCATATCACCTATGCGCTCGGTCCGCAGAAGATGGCGCGGGTCAAGCAGCTGTTCTACGGCAATCAGTGGCATGTCGATTCACTGCCCGGCTATGGGCCGGGGCGTCGGGCCAATCCGTTTGAAACCTTTGAAGCGATTCCCGCAGTAGCCCGCTATCAATTCATGCTGGATAACGCCGAGTACTTCGTCCGTACGTTCATTCGCGGACCGGTATGCCGCGGCCAGATCGCCACTGATGTGATTCGTGACCAGTTCTGGGTGATGTTTCAGGAGCCCGCTTTTGATCGCTACGTCGTCGATGCCCGATATCGCGGTCTGGCAACGCCGCTGCTGGCGATGCCAGGGCAAAACGATGACGTGGGCAGTGTGCTGAGTTTATGGCGCAGCTATCGCGACAAGCGCAACGAATATGAAGACCTGCGCCGCGACAGCTATGCCCACACGCCGCCACCGGGCTGGGCAACCTTGTGGGCGGGTAACGATAATGCGCTGCTGACCGTTTTTCGTCACTTTGACAGCGCCTCGGTGAATAAAGGCCTGATTGGAGAGGTACCCCAGACCCTTTGGCTATTTGACTATCCGTTGCTGGAACGCACCTATTACCAGTTGGCAGTGAATTTCGACGTTTACGGTAACTTGTCGCATCAGGTTCAGACACGCTTGTATTTTGATCTCATCCGTAATGGCGCCGAGGTTAACTTCCTGCGCCTGATGCCCGCAGACAAACGCGATGATCTGTTGAGCGACTGGTATCGCAACGGCGGCAAAGTCAAGATGTGGCTGGATTATCAGAGCATCGACAATGACACGCCGAGCGGCATGAAGCTGGATGAAAAGGATCCGAAGCGTGATTTCGCTCTGAAGCTGGTAGAGCGCGCCGGTACGCTGAATGCAGCCCCGGATCCGATCAATCGCTGTTCGGGTGCTTACTGTTCACGAGCCGGTATCAGTAACAGCTTTGCTCAGGTTGAGCAGTCGCTTAGCCATCTGACGGCGAGGCCTGCAGCGGGCCTGAAGGTGATCGATTATTTGCCCGAGGCGACCATGTTGCGTATCGAGGACGGTACGGGCAAGCGGATGATGTACAGCATGTTGCGTAACCGGGCGCATACGAATGTCGCGTTTTTGCTGGGTGAGTCTTATCGCTACGAGCCTGGGCTGGATACGCTGACGATTTATCCGGGTGTGTTAGCGAGTTACCCGAACTTCATGTTCAACGTGCCAGCGAACGACGTGCCCGAGTTCGTTCAGATGATGCAGCAGGCCAGGCATCAGCCAGAGTTTGAGAAGATTGTCGAACGTTGGGGTGTGCGCCGCAGCAATCCGCAGTTCTGGACGTACTTCCATGACCTGACCCGGTACATTCAGGAAACCGATCCTGTTGAGGCGGGGGTGATGGATATGAATCGGTATGAAAATCTGTAGATTTGCGTCGCCCATATCGCGGGCAAGCACCGCTCCCACATGAGGTCGAGATCCCCTGTGGGAGCGAGGCTTGCCCGCGAAGAACGAATACGCGGTATAGCTGAATAATCTGATTGGCCGATTCGCGGGCAAGCACCGCTCCCACGACGAAAATCCGTTCGGGTCATCGGCACGGTGTACGCGAATTCAGTGCCTTAAAGTCCGGCCGACCCATATCCCATATGGCCTGCGGCCATCTACCGCTGACCGGAAAAGTCATTTTTTCATGACCTTTTGTGAACTCTCACGGTCCGACCCCGTGAGTGTCCTTGGGCCTGCCGTTGTTCTCGCAGCCCTGGATTGTTGTTCAAAAGGTGCTATGAGGTTCGTGATGTTGATTTCGGTTCAAGCCCTGCGGGCACTCGCCGCGTGGGTCGTAGTGTGTCACCACTTTATGCAGATTTTTTTCAACTTTAACGCCAGTGGCCCTGTTGGCGACTTCTTCGTGACGAAGGGTGCTGTCGGCGTTGATATCTTTTTCGTGATCAGCGGTCTGGTGATTTTCCTGTCCACGCAGAACAGCGAAATGCCCGCCAGACGATTCATGCTGAACCGCATTATCCGCATTGTTCCTGCCTACTGGTTCTATACCGCAGCGATGGGCTTGTTGCTGGTGTTCGCGGCGCCATTGCTGCCGCATCAGGTCATCAACTGGCAGACGTTCATGCTGTCGCTGTTTTTCATCCCGGCGGAGAACCCGGGTGGTTATGGGCTGTACCCCACCTTGAATGTGGGCTGGACTCTTAACTACGAAATGTTCTTCTATCTGCTGTTTTCCACGGTATTCCTGTTCAAGCAGCGCCACCGCCCCTTGATCGTCGCAGCCGCATTGTTCGCGGTCTGTGAAGTGCTGGCGCGCTCGGGGCTGATCAGCCGGTTTTATGGTAACGACATCATCTACGAGTTCTTGCTCGGCATCGGCATCGGCATCATTTACCGCCGGGGCTGGATCAAGGAGGGCTTCTGGTTGCCGTTACTGGGGATCGCTACGGGGCTGGTCGTTATCTATCACTTGGGCGCCGATCAGGATCGCCTGCTTAACTGGGGGCTTCCAAGTGCGCTGATAGTGTTGTCGTGCATTGCCATGGAGCCGGTTTTCCGGGGCAACAAGTTGCTCAAAGTGTTGGGCGATTGTTCTTATTCGGTTTATCTGTTGCACGTTCTGGTTCTGTATGGCGGCTGGCTCGCCTCGCAGCATTACAACCTCAACCCTTATCTGGTCTTCGCGATTTGTGTGCCGGTCATCGCGCTGGGTGCATGGATCAGTTACGAGTGGCTGGAGAAGGGCCTGTATCGTCGCATGAAGGGCTGGCTGGACGAGCGAAGGGCCAGAAATGCTTCTCAGGCGCTTTCCTGACAAAAATACTAGGACTTTGTACGAAGCCGGGGATTGGCGTAAACTGCCAGCACGTCTGCGAGGAATTTTCATGACCGCTATTACAATTACCGATGCTGCCCACGATTACCTGGCCGATCTGCTGGAAAAGCAGAATACCCCGGGCATTGGCATCCGCGTGTTTATTACCCAGCCTGGCACCCAGTACGCTGAAACCTGCATTGCCTACTGCAAGCCCGGCGAAGAGAAACCAGAAGACAAGGCCATTGGCCTGAAAAGCTTCACCGCCTGGATTGATGGTTTCAGCGAAGCATTTCTGGATGATGCCGTTGTCGATTACGCGACTGACCGCATGGGCGGCCAACTGACGATCAAGGCACCAAACGCAAAAGTGCCGACGGTCAGTGCGGACAGTCCGATCAATGACCGTATCAACTATTACCTGCAAACCGAGATCAACCCGGGGCTGGCCAGCCACGGCGGTCAGGTCACCCTGATCGATGTGGTTGAAGAGCAGGAACAACATATTGCTGTGTTGCAGTTTGGCGGTGGTTGCCAGGGTTGCGGTCAGGCTGACGTGACGCTGAAAGAAGGCATCGAGCGCACCCTGCTTGAGCGCATTCCCGAGCTGAATGGCGTACGTGATGTGACTGACCACACGCAGAAAGAAAACGCTTACTACTAAGCTGTTTGCTGTGCCGTGTTAAAAAACCCCGACGTGTTCGGGGTTTTTTGTGTGATCTGGATACCTGAGCATCCCGCGCTTATAAGCTGGAATGCTAATACTCTGTGGGAGCCGGGCTTGCCCGCGATGAGGTTGATTAACTTTAGGGGCAAGCCCGGCTCCCACACTAATTGTGCTTACCGCGCGCCCTCTTACTTCCTGAACAAATGCGCATGCCCCGCGCGGTACAGGGATGACTCGCTGAATGCATCACTGGATAACACACGGCCGACCAGGATCAGTGCTGTCCGGCGAAATCCCTTCTCCGCAACTTTAGCTTCGATATCCGCCAGAGTGCCTGTGACCCAGTCCTGATCGGGCCAACTGGCGCGATGAACCACGGCAGTCGGGCAGTCCGGACCGTAATGCGGCGTCAGTTCGGCGACGATTTTTGGTAGATTATTAACGCCCAGATGAATCGCCATGGTCGCCTGGTGACGCGCCAAGTCGGCCAGGGCTTCACCTTCCGGCATCGACGTCTTGTCCGCATAACGGGTCAGGATCACCGTTTGGGATATATCCGGTAGGGTCAGTTCGGACTCCAGCAGCGCAGCGCAAGCCGCGGTGGCTGTCACGCCCGGGATGATCTCGAATGGAATGCCCAGCTCGCGCAAGTGGCGGATCTGCTCACCGATGGCGCCATAAAGGCTCGGATCACCAGAATGTACGCGAGCCACATCCTGGCCTTGTTCATGAGCAGATTTCATCAAGGCGATGATTTGTTCCAGGTGTAACTCGGCACTGTTACTCACCTGAACGGCCTGATGGCCTTCCAGAACGGCGGCAGGCACCAGTGAGCCTGCGTAGATGATCACCGGGCAGCTGCGGATCAGTCGCTGGCCTTTGACTGTGATCAGCTCAGGATCGCCGGGGCCTGCGCCGATGAAAAAGACCGTCATGGAGACTCCAGGTCAAAGGGTGGAAAATGTGGATTATCCGCTAACCTGTTGGGCAATGGCCAAGGCAAAAGTGGCTTGCGAGGTTTTCTGGCGAGTGATGAGCAATTCGGCCGGACCCGATTGGCTCGCCGATGCCAAGGCGGCACTTTCTGCTACTCCATAACAACCGGTGTGCTCGAAAGCGATCTGTGATCGATGACTGAGCTGCGACTCATGGACGCTCAGTTGAGTGGCCGAGAAGAAGTGCAGAGGCAGATCAAGCTGCTTCGCCACCTCCAACAGGCCGGGTTCGCGGCTCTTCAGGTCAATGGAGGCGAGGGCGCTGATGGCTTCGATGCGCAGGTTCTGACGGTCAAGGCTGCGTTCGATCAGTTCCAGCAATGCGCCTGTAGAACAGCCGCGCTGGCAACCAAGGCCGACCACCAGGGTCGGCCTTATCTGATCAGACGGCCTGATCAAGAGCGGAATTGTTGCGACGGAACAGCCAGGTGCTGATCAGGCCCAGCGCCACCCAGAACAGCGCATTGGTCAGCAGCGAGGCAATCACGAATTGCGATTCCAGCGCCTCTGGAGCAAGGCTCTCGTGGACTTCGGGCTGCGGTGCGCCAATCACGTGAGGCACGACCAGAATCGCTACGCCCAAGGCTTTCAGCAGCCAACTGCGGGAAAAGACGATCAACGCCAGGGCGACAGCAGTGGAGGCCGCCGTGCCAATCCACCATAGTTGCCGCTGGTTAAGGTCCGCCGCGGCAGTACCCGGCAGCTCGGGTGGCAGGCCCAATGTCGGGGCGAGGGTAAACACCGCAAAGCCCGCGAGCCCCCAAAACACGCCTTGGGACGTCTTGCCCGGTGCCTTCAAGGTGTACAGGGCGGCCAGCATCAAAGCGAAACCTACCGCAACCACCAGATTGCCGCCGGTGGTAGAAACAATTCGCTGCCAGCCATCTTCCGGCGACCAGGCTTCTTCGTCATGACTATGTCCGGCCGGTGCGGCCTCACCGTGGGCATGTTCATGAACCTGCTCGGCTGGCGCGTTCTCGTAGGTTTCGGCCTGCAGAATCAACGGAGTGATCCAGAAGCTTTGCAGCAGGGTCAGCAGCAGGGCGGCGAGCAAGCCGGTGAATCCTGCCGTTTGAGCAATTCGCTTGAACATGGCGTCAGGTCTCAGTGGCAGGGGAAGGCAGCGCTGTGGCGAGTGTCGTGAGCGGCGTTGTGTACCGCTTCGATGTGCGAGAAGCCTGCGAAGTAAACCAGGCAGGCCCCGAGGATTGCTGCGCTGATCGCGGCGGTCAGGCGTTGGCTCTGGGTGGCTGTGCTGCTGGCGGATTGGCTGGTTGTACTGATCGACATGGCGCTTCCCTCTTGTATGTCGGCAAGCAGGCATGCGCAGCAAAATCCCGCTGACGATCGCCAGGGGAGTGCAACTGCGCCCGCCCACCGCGGGTTCGTTATTGATTTCATGTCGGGCCGGTCTCCGGGCTTGCAAGGGGCTGTACGGCTATGCGCCGCTCAACCTGCAAGAATCGCCTTCCCATGCCGTTACTTGCACAGTGGATCTGATTCTTCACTTGCTTACCGTTGCGGGGGCAGCGCCGGACTTGCACAAGCCCTAAGGCTTGAACGCACCGGTTTCCCGTTTCACCCCGTGAGGGGCACCCGTAACAAGGCGTGTAGGAGAGCATGCGCCAGCGTGGAACGTCAATCAGTTGATTGACCTGCCCGCGGTCACTGCGTAGCCTTGCGGGTTCGAGGTTCTCCCGCTGGATCCGGCATGGGTTCGACAGGGAGCTAAGACGGGAACGCGGTCGATGCCGCGGCTGCCCCCGCAACTGTAAGCGGTCATGATTTACTGCAGAGCCATTGCATAGCCACTGCTTCACGCGGGAAGGCGCAATGACTGCCCGGATATCTTCGGGGTGCGCCGCAAGCCAGGAGACCTGCCTCGATTCGGGCCTTGAGCCCGACGAATTCTCACTACAACCGGGCGGGGTGATCCGGTGGCGAATCGTATCTCTGTGGTTACATACTTGTGACCACACAGGGTTTTCGTCCTGTTTGCCCGCCGTATTGCCAAAGGGCATCCGATGAAAACACTGGCCAAACTTCCCGTCACTATCGTTACCGGCTTTCTTGGCTCGGGTAAAACCACCTTGCTGCGCCACATGCTCGATAACGCCGAAGGGCGACGCATTGCCGTGATCGTCAATGAATTCGGCGAGCTGGGCATCGACGGCGAAATCCTCAAGCAGTGCACCATTGGCTGTACCGAAGAAGAAGCGACCGGCCGTGTCTATGAGCTGGCCAATGGTTGCTTGTGCTGCACCGTTCAGGAGGAGTTTTTCCCGGTGATGCGCGAACTGGTTGCGCGCCGCGGCGATCTGGACCACATCCTTATCGAAACATCCGGCCTGGCTCTGCCAAAACCGCTCGTACAAGCTTTCCAGTGGCCCGAAATCCGTAATGCCTGCACGGTCGATGCGGTCATCACCGTGGTAGACAGCCCGGCAGTACTGGCAGGCACCTTCGCCGCATTCCCTGATCAGGTAGACGCTCAGCGCAAGCTGGACCCGAACCTCGATCACGAGTCGCCGTTGCACGAACTGTTCGCTGATCAACTGGCCAGCGCCGATCTGGTAATCCTCAACAAAGCTGACATGATCGACGCCGCAGGTCTGGCATCGGTGCGTGCAGAGGTGTCTGAAGAACTACCGCCAGCGGTCAAGGTGATCGAAGCGAGCAGCGGTCGTCTGCCGATCAATGTCCTGTTGGGGCTGGGGGCCGAATCGGAGCAGCACATCGATGGTCGCAAGACCCATCACGATCACCACGAGGGCGATGATCATGATGACCACGATCACGACGCGTTCGATTCCATCTCGATCAAGTTGCCTCAAGCTGATGAAAGCCTGTTGCTCGACGCGCTGACCCAACTAGTCGTGCAACACGGGATTCTGCGCGTCAAGGGGTTCGCGGCGATTCCGGGCAAGCCGATGCGCTTGTTGATTCAGGGCGTCGGTACGCGTTTCGACAAGCACTTTGACCGTGCCTGGGGCGCAGAGGAAGAACGCGCGACCCAATTGGTCCTGATTGGTCAGAAGCTTGATGCTGCCGCACTCGAAGCTCAACTGCGCACTGCGCTCGCGGGTTGATGCATGCACCTGCTGAGAACCCAGCCCGGTGGTTTTGTACCGGATGACAGCATTGCCGACCTCGGGCAAACGCCCGCCGAGCTGGTCATTCTCTGCAGCGGTGATTCAAGCCTGGCGTTGCTCGCCGAAGCGGCGCAGCAACTCCCTGAGGATTATCCGACCTTGCGTCTGGCTAACCCGATGCAGGTCCAGAACCACGCGTCAGTGGACCTTTATTTCGATGAGGTCCTGCGTCACGCCAAGGTGATTCTGATCTCCCTGCACGGCGGGATCGGCTATTGGCGTTATGGCGTCGAGCGCCTCATGGAGCTTGCTGCACGCGGTGTGCAAGTGATCATGGTTCCGGGGTGTGACCGCCATGATCCCGAGTTGACGGAGCGCAGCACCGCTCCCGCTGATGACTGCCATCGGTTATGGCAGTTTCTGCGTCAGGGCGGTATGCATAACGCGCTGGATTTCTACCGTTGCCTCGCGACTCGCCTGCTCGGTCGGGACTATCCATGGTCCGAGCCACAGGCCTTGCCGCGCACCGCGGTTTATCATCCGCAGGGCGTCAGCGCTAACCCTGAAAGCTGGTTCGCCGAATGGTTGCCGAATCAACCGGTCGTGGCGCTGCTGTTCTATCGCTCCCACTTGCAGGCCGCCAATACCGCGTTCATCGATGTGTTTTGCGCTCGTCTGCAGGCGCAAGGCTTGAACCCTTTGCCCATCGCCGTAGCCAGCCTGAAGGAAGCGGGCTGTATGACGGTGGTCGAGGACTGGCTGGACGAGGTCGGCGCTGAACTGATCCTCAATACCACCGGGTTCGCTCAGTCCAGTCCTGAAGCGCCGCATGTGCGTCCGTTTCGCCGCAATATCCCGGTTATTCAGGCGATTTGCGCGCAGGATAACGAGCCGGGCTGGCGCGCCAGTGAGCAAGGCCTCGGTGCCCGGGATCTGGCCATGCACATTGCCTTGCCCGAACTGGACGGCAGAATCATCAGTCGGCCGATCAGCTTCAAGGATCTGGCCTGGCGCAGCGAGCGCAGTCAATCGGATGTGGTCTGCTATCGCCCGCAACCTGAGCGCATGGATTTCGTCGCCGAGCTGGCACGCCGCTGGGTTCTGCTTGCACGCCTGCCCAATGCCGACAAACGCGTGGCGTTGATTCTGGCCAATTACCCCACGCGCGACGGGCGCATTGGCAACGGGGTCGGTCTGGATACCCCGGCAGCAGCGCTGAATATCCTCCGTGCCATGCAGCATGAGGGCTATCCGGTTGCTGAGCTGCCGGAAACCGGTACCGACCTGATTCAGCAGTTGCTTGGCGGTGTCACCAACGATCTCGACAGCATCGATATGCGGCCTTGCCAACAAAGCATGGCGCTGGACGAATACACCGCTGCCTTTGAAAACTTGCCTCTGGCCAACCGTGAAGCGGTCATTGCGCGCTGGGGCGCGCCTCATAACGACCCGATGTTTCGCAGCGGACGAATGATGGTCGCCGGAATCAGATTCGGCCTGACCTTTGTCGGTATCCAGCCTGCGCGTGGTTATCAAGTGGACGCCAGCGCCGTCTATCACGATCCGGACCTGGTGCCGCCTCATGGCTACCTGGCGTTTTATTTCTGGTTGCGTAAAGCCTATGGCGCCCACGCGGTGGTGCACGTCGGCAAACACGGCAATCTGGAGTGGCTGCCGGGCAAGGGCGTCGGGTTGTCGGAGAATTGCTGGCCAGACGCAATTCTCGGTGCAATGCCGAACATCTATCCCTTTATCGTCAACGACCCAGGCGAGGGTGCTCAGGCCAAACGCCGGACCCAGGCGGTGATTATCGATCACCTGATGCCGCCACTGACGCGTGCTGAAACCTACGGCCCGTTGCGCAACCTGGAGTTGCTCGCGGACGAGTATTACGAAGCGCAGTTGCTGGACCCACGTCGCGCGCTGGAACTGCAGCGGGACATTCTCAAGCTGGTCCGGGAAACCAATATTGATCAGGAACTGGCACTGGATGCCTCTCTGAAAGACGACAATGCAGCGATCTGGTTACCGAGGCTCGACACGTACCTGTGCGATTTGAAAGAGTCACAGATTCGCGATGGCTTGCATATTTTTGGTGAATCTCCATCCGGCCGCCTGCGTATAGATACCTTGTTGGCGTTGCTGCGCATTCCTCGCGGCGACGGTCGTGGGGCGCAATCGAGCCTGTTACGGGCCTTGAGCAAAGCGTTCGAATTGAATTTCGATCCGCTGGACTGCGACCTTGCGCAGCCCTGGCTGGCGAAAAAGCCGTCAGCGCTGGCCGCGATCAGTAGCGACCCCTGGCGTACGGCGGGCGACACCCGTGAGCGCCTTGAGCTGTACGCAGCCTGGCTTATTGAGCACGTTGTTAATAATGAGAAATATGAAATCCCCTTTGAAAACAATGACCTGCGTGAAATAGTTAACAATCTGAAAGAAGTTGTAGCGCCGCGCCTTGACGCCTGTGGCCCAGCGGAGATTCAAGGATTGCTGGATGCCTTGAGCGGTCGGTTCGTACCGGCAGGTCCTAGCGGGGCGCCCAGCCGCGGTCGCATAGACGTACTGCCTACCGGACGAAACTTCTTCTCTGTGGACGTGCGAAACCTGCCCACCACAACCGCTTGGCGGATCGGCTTCCAATCAGCAAATTTGTTGCTGGAGAGGCACTTACAAGATCATGGTGATCATTTACGTCAACTGGGTTTGTCGGTGTGGGGCACCGCCACAATGCGCACCGGCGGTGATGACATTGCTCAAGCCATGGCGCTGATGGGCGTTCGGCCGGTGTGGGCAACAGGCAGTCAGCGGGTCGATGACTTTGAAATCCTGCCGTTGAGTTTGCTGGACCGGCCTCGGGTTGACGTGACGCTGCGAGTGTCCGGCTTCTTCCGCGACGCCTTCGCCAATCTGATTCGTTTGTTTGACGCTGCGGTGCAGGCCGTGGCCGCACTGGACGAGCCAGATGATCTGAACCCGCTGGCCGCCAAAGTTCGCGAAGAGCGCGCGGCGTTGCTGGAGAACGGTGTTGCTGATGACGAGGCGGCACGTCAAGCCGGCTGGCGTATCTTTGGGGCCAAGCCCGGCGCGTATGGTGCCGGTGTGCAGGGCGCTATTGACGGTCGACTCTGGCAAAGCCGTGATGACCTGGCCGAGGTCTATCTGAACTGGGGCGGCTACGCTTATGGCGCGGCGGATGAAGGCACGCCCGCCCGGGAGCGTTTTGCCCGTCGCCTGTCCCAGGTTCAGGCTGTGGTACAGAATCAGGACAACCGAGAGCACGACTTGCTCGACTCCAACGACTACTACCAGTTTCAGGGCGGCATGCTGGCGGCAGCTGAAAGCTTGAGTGGCCAGAAGACCGCGAGCTATCACGGCGATCACAGCCAGCCGGATTTGCCAAAAATCCGCACCCTCAAGGAAGAATTGAACCGGGTTATCCGTTCACGCGCCGCTAACCCGAAATGGATCGACGGCGTTAAGCGCCATGGTTATAAAGGCGCATTCGAGATGGCCGCGACCGTGGACTTTCTGTTCGCCTTCGACGCCACCACCGAACTGATCGACGATCACCAATATGCGCTGCTGGCCGATGCTTATCTGCTTGATCCATCGACCCGTGAATTCATTCAGCAGCACAACCCCGATGCCCTGCGGGATATGGCTGAGCGCATGCTTGAAGCGCAGCAGCGTGGGTTATGGCAGGAACCGGGCAATTACCGTAACGCGCTGGAAAGCCTGTTGCTGGACATAGAAGAGAGCTGATGACGTTGCGCGATATGACCTTGAGCGATACCCCACACTTCCCTCTGGCGGCCGTAGTGGGCGCCGATGAGCTGAAACTGGCGCTGTGCCTGAGCGCTATAGACCCGAAGATCGGTGGTGTACTGATCGAGGGGCCAAGGGGAATGGCCAAATCAACGCTGGCTCGTGGTTTGGCGGACTTGCTGGCCAGCGGGCAGTTCATCACGCTGCCATTGGGGGCCACCGAAGAGCGGCTGGTCGGTACCCTTGATCTGGACGCGGCCCTCGGCGAAGGCCGGGCGCAGTTTTCTCCGGGTGTATTGGCCAAGGCAGACGGCGGCGTTTTGTATGTCGATGAAGTCAACCTACTGGCTGATCACCTGGTCGACCTGTTGCTGGACGTCGCTGCCAGCGGCGTCAATCTGGTGGAGCGCGACGGCATTTCTCATCGCCATCAGGCGCGTTTCGTGCTGATTGGCACCATGAACCCTGAAGAAGGCGAGTTGCGGCCGCAGTTGCTGGACCGTTTCGGCCTGAACGTGGTGCTGAGTGGTCAAACATTGCCCGCAGAGCGCGGGCAGATCATTCGTCGGCGTCTGGATTTCGATAGCGATCCGCGTTCTTTTTGCCAGCAGTGGGAAGGCGAGCAGCAGTCACTCAAGCAACGCTGCGAACAGGCACGCATCGCGCTCGTTAATATCGCGCTGGATGATACGTCTCTCAGCATTATTACCGAGCGTTGTTTTGCCGCAGGCGTCGACGGCATGCGCGCTGATCTGGTCTGGCTGCGTGCTGCCCGCGCCCATGCGGCCTGGCGTGGCGCGTCTGCGATTGAAATGCAGGATATCGATGCCGTCGCAGAGTTTGCCTTGCGCCACCGGCGTCGTGACTCTCTAACTCAGGAGCAGTCACCTCGGGAGCGACCGCCGCAGCAGCCTGCGCCGCATCTAGACGCGTCAGGCACAGATCAGGGTCAGGGCAGTTGGGGCGAGTTGCCCGCCCAGGCAATATCTACAGGCGTACGTCGCGAAGTGCCGAGCTGGCCAAAAAAGCCTTAGGCATCCGTCCTCGTTGTTTTCCGGGGGCGGATGCCAGGCCCCGGCCAGGCAAAGTTGCCGGTGGCCGCACTGGCGCTCTGCGCAGTGGTGCTGATGGCGCAATTGCCTGGCTGCCGACACTGTTGTGCGGGAAACCAAAGGTCCGGGCTGATCTGATCCGTAAGCCTCGCAGCCAAAAGGCTACCGAGTTATGGCTGGTGATCGTCGACGCGTCCGCTTCCACAAGGCGCTATCAGGCCCTGAGTCAGGCCAAAGGGCTATTGGCTGAATTGTTTGATGACGCTTATCGCCGCCGTGTGCGTTTGGCGCTGCTGACGGCCAATGGCAACACGCCGCGCTGGCAGCATCAGGGTCTCAAGGCCTCCAGCGCGCTGCAACCGTGGCTGGATCAGCTGGGTGCTGGAGGTGGGACACCATTGACAGCCGCGTTTGATCTTGCCCGCCAATGGCTGGATAAACGTCACAAACAGCATCCAGCCGAACAGCAGCGTCTGTTGGTCCTGACCGATGGCCGAGTGAAGGATTCAAGCGCGTTGCCGGTATTCAACTGTCCGGGCCTGTTGATCGATATTGAAAGCGGCCCGATCCGGTTGGGCAGGGCGCAACAGATGGCGTTGAGTCTGGGGATCGACTATCAGCACATTGATCAACTGGAGGTTCGCTAGACAAGGCGGGCTGTCGTGTCATCGTTTATCGCGAGCAAGCTCGGCTCCTACAGGAGTCACCGATATCTGTAGGAGCCGAGCTTGCTCGCGATACATAAGACGCCGCCTGAAGGCGCACCGCGTTATTGCCGGGTGAGCATCCACAGGGGCCGCGTCTACATTGCCTCAGGCTGGCATGGTCCACGGCTCAAGGCGGTGGCCTTCGTTGCTGATTTCAGCGCGGGCCAGTTCAAGCTCGTTAGCCAGACGCTTGGCATCCGAGTAAGTGCTACGAGCGATCTGGCGGCGGCCAATGCGATTGCTGGTGCGGTCGATGACCGTCAGGCTCAGCTCGCCGTTACCGTCTTGCGGTGCCCAGGCTACGCATTGGAAAGGTTCGAAAGCGTGTCCAGCGATCAAAAGTGCATCGTTGAAGCGCAATGGGGCGTTCATGGTCATTTCCTCAAAGTGCCCGTATCAAAAGTAATCGCTGCCGGTTGGGCTTACCGTTCAGCTGGTTACTTGTGTTGATGATCCCGAGTGCCATTCGAGTCACATAGCACATCAATTATTTTCAATTCTTTTACACATGGCCCGATTCTAGCGGCCTGCAGAACGGTTGGGCGTCGGTATTCAATGCCTCCTGGCAGCTCGGCCTGGCGCGTATTCCCTCATGTATTTCGCTAATTACTTTTCGATCTGAACCCTATAGTTAATCGGTCCAAGCGGCTGTCAAATATTTGCTAATGTTCAAATCGCCGCCTCCAACTAACTGTTTATAAAATGATTTTATTGACTGGATTCCAATGACGGCGCCAAGGACTTCTTTATGCACGAATCGGCACCACCCACGCGACGCCTGTTAATTGTTGATCCGTGCGACGACTGTCATCAGCTTGTCCCTGTCCTGCGTGCAGCCGGCTGGGATGTCGATAGCAGCACCATTGAGGCCGCTGTCACTCGCACTTGCGATGTAGGACTGATTCGTCTGATGCCTTATCACTTTGAGCATCCAGAAGGGGTTAAAGACCTGATTACGCGCAGCCATACCGAATGGATCGCGGTATTGAGTCCGGATGACTTGCGCCGAGAGAAAATCGGCGACTTTGTCTGCGAGTGGTTTTTTGATTTTCATACCTTGCCGTTTGATGTCGCACGTATGCAGGTCACGTTGGGTCGCGCCTATGGTATGGCTCGGTTGCGTGCTCAGGGAGCGGCTTACGTGTCGGGACCGGAGCATGAGATGCTGGGCGAAAGTCGTCCGATTCGTGAACTTCGCAGGCTACTGAGCAAACTGGCGCCAACTGAGTCTCCGGTGTTGATCCGCGGCGAGTCGGGTACTGGCAAGGAGCTGATCGCGCGCAACCTGCACTCTCAGTCACACCGGCGAAGCAAACCTTTCGTTGCCATCAACTGCGCGACCACGCCTGAACATTTGCTTCAGGGTGAGCTGTTTGGCTATGAGAAGGGCGCTTTCGAAGGCGCAAACGAACTGAAAATCGGCAGCATCGAGGCGGCTGACGGCGGCACGCTGTTTCTCGATGAAATTGGTGACCTGCCCATGGAGCTTCAAGCCAGCCTGCTGCGCTTCCTTCAGGACAAGCAGATCGAGCGCATTGGCGGGAGAGTGGCGATCGGTGTAGACGTCAGGGTGCTGGCCGCTACCCACGTTGACCTGGAGTCTGCGATCCGCAAGAAACGCTTTCGTGAGGACTTATATTACCGCTTGAACGTATTGCAGGTCGGTACTGCGCCGCTGCGCGAACGGCACGGCGACCTGGCGTTACTGGCCAATCACTTCGCGCACTTCTATAGCCAGGAAACCGGTCGGCGTGTGCGCAACTTCAGTCAGGACGCACTGGTCGCAATGGGCAAGCATGACTGGCCGGGTAACGTCCGTGAGCTGGCCAATCGTGTGCGCCGTGGATTGGTGCTGGCGGAGGGGCGGCAGATTGAAGCGGCTGATCTGGGGCTGCTGGGTGAGGACGATATCGTCAGCAGCATGGGGACTCTGGATGACTACAAGTCCAGGGCTGAACGCCAGGCATTGTGTGACGTGTTGACGCGTCACAGCGACAACCTGAGTGTGGCCGCCAAGGTGCTGGGGATTTCCCGGCCCACGTTTTATCGTCTACTGCACAAACATCAGATTCGTTGAGTGGCGCCGTCGCTCAGGCGCACTTGAGTAGTTGCTCGACTGCCGCGAAGACTCGTTCGCGTCGTTGGGCCCAAGTGCCGCCGATGACCAGATAATTCTGCTGATGCTGTTCAAGCCAGTGCAAAGTGTCATGGAAGAAAGCCTGTCGTGACGCCAGCTCGGGTTGGCACCGCTGACCGTCGCCCACCCAGTCGATATCGCGTGGATCAAGCAACAGATGCAAATCATAGTGTCGAGCCAGCAATGCGGGCTCAATCCACGCAGGACAATCCCCGAATAACGTTTCACTCCAGAGCTTGTTGCTCAACAGATGAGTATCGAGGATTAACAGCTCGGGCGCGGCGGCGCGGGCAGCATCTTCGCGGTCCAGTTGGCCCTGAGCGATGGCGGGGATATCCGCGTAACAGGTATCCCGCTGGTGCTGCTCAATAAAGCTGCGTACATACTCGCGCACCAGCACACCACCGAAGCAGCGCTGTATTTCTGCTGCCAGCGAGCTTTTGCCAGTCGACTCGGGACCGGTGAGTACGAGTACTTTCATCAAGCGGTTGCCGTGGACCACGTTAAGATGGCGCGCCGGGGGGCTGCCAGGCAATAAGGTGAAGGCATCGCTAATTCTCGGAAGGGCGGAAACGGCCACGATTGTAAGCGTATATGAAGCTGCGCGCAGTCATTCCAAGCAAAAACCAGCGGCTAGCGTCCTGCTTGTAACTTCCGTCCGGGCGACAAACGTCCCGGGGCAGACTTCAGTGGCAGCGTCGTGCCTCAAGGTCTGTTAGCATCGCCACGCCTTGCTTTGGTCCGGTGCTGTAAGCGTCCGTTTTTAACGGACTTTTCACCTTTTGACGGGCATATTCGCACGCTGTTTGAACATGACAATTTTAAGAGGCTTGCTTCGAGCAATGCTTCACTTGGGGGAATGATGGATCTTTGGACCGCCGCTCAGGCATTGATTCTCGGGATTGTGGAGGGGCTGACGGAGTTCCTGCCCATTTCCAGCACCGGGCACCAGATCATTGTCGCGGACTTGATCGACTTCGGTGGCGAGAGGGCGATGGCCTTCAACATCATTATTCAGCTTGGCGCGATACTCGCCGTGGTCTGGGAGTTCCGCCGCAAGATCCTTGAGGTCGTCGTCGGGCTGCCCAAACAACGTCAGGCGCAACGCTTTACGCTCAATCTGCTGATCGCTTTTCTGCCCGCCGTTGTCCTGGGTGTGATGTTTGCAGACTTGATCCACGAGTATCTGTTCAACCCGATTACGGTCGCGACGGCTCTGGTCATCGGCGGTGTGATCATGCTGTGGGCCGAGCGTCGGGACCACGTGGTTCATGCCGAAAGCGTTGATGATATGACCTGGCGCGACGCGCTGAAGGTCGGTTGCGCGCAGTGTCTGGCGATGATTCCGGGGACTTCTCGTTCTGGCTCGACGATCATTGGTGGGCTGCTGTTCGGCTTGTCGCGCAAAACCGCTACCGAGTTCTCCTTCTTTCTGGCCATGCCGACCATGGTCGGCGCTGCTGTTTACTCGGGTTACAAGTACCGCGACCTGTTCCAGCCTGATGACTTCCCGGTGTTTGCCCTGGGTTTCGTTGTGTCCTTTATCTTCGCCATGATAGCCGTGCGCGGGCTGCTCAAGTTCATTGCCAGCCACAGCTACGCAGTATTTGCCTGGTACCGCATTGTCTTTGGCCTGTTGATTCTGGCGACCTGGCAATTCGGCTGGATTGACTGGACCAGCGTGCAAGGCTGATGGGCGCAGAGTCACGCGTCAAACCCAATAAACCGGCAGCGCCAAAACAGCAGCCGTTACGTTTCGCGAGAGTCAAACTGGCGATCTTCCTGGCCATTTGTCTGCTGCCGGTAGTCGGCCTAACGTCGCTGTTGCTCAACGGCGTTTGGTTGCCCGCTGCGGTCTACCTGACAATGAGCCTGCTGGCGTTCTTGCTGTACTGGCGCGACAAACGCCAGGCCAGAGCTGGCGGCTGGCGGACCCCGGAGAAAATCCTTCACGCCGTGGAGCTGCTGGGTGGCTGGCCGGGCGCGATGCTTGCGCAGCAAGTGCTGCGTCATAAAACCCGCAAACTGTCCTTTCAAGTGCTGTTCTGGCTGATCGTGCTGCTGCATGAGGTGATCTGGATTGATCGTGTGTTGTTGGGTGGCAATTACCTGAGCAGGCACTTTTACTAAGCCGTCACAACTTCAGTGCGATCTGCTGTTTCTTTGGCAATTTGCTGACTACCAGCTGATGCGAACGGGTCAACAGGTCTCGCAACTCCTCGTCACCCAGGGAGTAGGGCGTGGCGACGCTGATCCAGTAAGCTCGCGCGAGATACGGTGCGGGTCGTACGCCAGGGCGATCGACATAACCGAGGAATAATTCGGGCGCTACTTTGAAAGACAGGCCTTTGCCTGCCAGATCCATCACCGCAAACATCTTGTTGCCAGCAATCGAAAACACTCGCGTACCGCCCCATTTGTAGTCCTCACGGGCTCCCGGCAGTTGCAGGCAATACGCGGCAACTTGCTCAATATCCATTGGCTGGTCAGCCGTCTTCTCAATGGCCATGAGTCTGCTCCTGATGGCTTGCTTTGGGTGTAACGGGTTCGTGTTTGAACGCCTGGCTTACATGTTCAATCCACGCGCGCACGGCGGGCAACATGCCGCGCCGCTGGGTGTAGGCCGCTTGCAAGTTACCACTGGGCAGCGACCAGTCAGGCAACAACTGAATCAACTGACCATTGGCCAACTCTTCGTGACAATTCATCAAAGGCAGCATGGTCAGGCCTAGCCCTTGCAGAGCGGCATTTTTGCGAATCGGGAAGTCATCCACCACCAGGCGTGGATCGAGTGCCAATTCGCAGCGTTCGCCATTGCTGTGCAGCAGTTGAAAGTGCACCTTGCGGTCGGCCTCAGCAGCGCCCAGCACTGGCAACGCGGCCAAGTCTTGTGGACGGGTGATGTTGTGTCCTTTCAGCAAGGCCGGCGATGCCACGATGGCGGCGCGGGCCGGAGACAATTGACGCACGATCAGGCTTGGGTCTTCATCGCCAACGTCACGGACGCGTAACGCGACGTCGATGCCCTCGTTGACCAGATCGACCCGACGATTGACCAGAATCAGCTCCAGTTGCACCTGCGGATGCCGGATGAGGAATTCGTTGACCACTTCGGACAGATTCCAGTGCGTCATGCCAATCGGGCACGACACTCGCAATCTGCCACGCGGCTCGGCCGTCAACGACGCGACTGCCTCATCGGCCATCTCCGCTTCCAGCAGCATCGCCTGGCAGTGGCTCAGATAACGCTCGCCCACAGCCGTCAGGGCCAGTTTGCGCGTAGTGCGTTGCAGCAGGCTCGCGCCCAAACGCTCTTCAAGTTCGGCAATACGCCGTGACAGACGCGACTTGGGAATGCCCAGCAGGCGTCCGGCGGCAGCAAAGCCACCGTATTCGACGACTTTGGCGAAATAGTAAAGGTCGTTAAGGTCTTGCATACCGGGGTCGATTGTCCTGTGTGTAGAACGAACTATCACATTTAAGCCGACTAATCAGCGATTGGATTGCGCTGTAGGATTATCCCCGCTTAATCGCCAGCTGGCGACTTTTCATTTGGGAAGCACGTTATGAAACTTTTGCACATCGATTCCAGCATCCTCGGCGATCACTCTGCGTCTCGCCAGCTCAGCCGCGAAGTCGTTTCAGCCTTTACTGCTGTTGAACAAAACGCACAGGTCACTTACCGCGATCTGGCCAGCGAATCACTGAACCATTTTTCCCCGGCGACCCTTGCCGCAGCGGGCACGCCTGAAGAAGGCCGTGATGCCGCGCAGAAGCAGGAAGTCGCAACCAACGAGCAGATCCTGCAGGAGTTCCTTGATGCCGACGTGGTTGTGATTGGTGCACCGGTCTATAACTTCACTATTCCTAGCCAGCTCAAGGCCTGGATTGACCGCATTACTGTTGCCGGGCGTACCTTCCGTTACACCGAAACAGGCCCGGAAGGCCTGGCTGGCGGTAAACAAGTGATCATCGTTTCCACTGCTGGTGGTTTGCACGTCGGTCAACCGACCAGCGTTGGCCATGAAGATTTCCTCAAGGTTCTGTTCGGTTTCATTGGTGTGACCGATTTGAAGTTTGTCTTCGCTCACGGCCTGGCTTATGGCGAGGAGCCGCGTGCCAATGCGCTGACTGCGGCGCAAAAGCAGATTGCAGAAGAGTTGTTTGCGGTAGCGTAAAACAGGCTTACTGAACACCGCTGTTGAGAGAACTCCAGTGCCCAAAGCGCTGGAGTTTTTTGCTGTCTGGCGTATGCCAATCAAACATAAATGCAACGTTTGCCGCCCGTTACGCTCTTAAAACCAGTGAGGCCTTGAAAAAGGTACGCAGACTCAATCGGAACAGCTCAGATCAATCCGATCGTTTCAACTCGACTGACGTGAAGCGGATGACTGGAATTTATGACGACACCGGAAAAGCAGTACGTGGAGTGGCTGGTTGAACAGTCAATGCTCAATGCCGCACGACAGCGCGCCAAGTTGTACTCAGGGCAAGGCAGGCTTTGGCAACGTCCATTCGCCGAGTCCCGACCCAGAGATGCATCGGCGATTGCATCGGTCTGGTTTACTGCTTATCCGGCGTCGATCATCACCCGACAGGGCGGATCGGTCCTTGAAGCGCTGGGCGATGAAACGCTCTGGCACGCCATGTCCGAGATTGGTATTCAAGGGATTCACAACGGCCCGCTGAAAACCTCCGGCGGCCTTCAGGGACGGCAGCACACACCTACTATCGACGGTAACTTTGACCGGATCAGCTTCGGTATCGACCCTGAGCTGGGCACCGATGCGCAGTTGCTCAGCCTGAGCCGCATCGCTGCTGCGCACAACGCAGTGGTCATTGATGATGTGATCCCGTCGCACACCGGCAAAGGTTCCGACTTCCGACTGGCCGAAATGGCCTATGAGGATTATCCGGGCCTGTATCACATGGTCGAAATCCGTGAGGAAGACTGGCAGCTGCTGCCGGATATTCCGGCTGGACGCGACGCCGTGAACCTGATGCCCGAAGTAGTCGATGCGTTGAAGGACAAGCATTACATCGTCGGTCAGTTACAACGGGTAATTTTCTTTGAGCCTGGCGTCAAGGAAACCGACTGGAGCGCTACCGGCATTGTCCAGGGTGTAGACGGCAAGGCCCGGCGTTGGGTGTACCTGCATTACTTCAAGGAAGGTCAGCCATCCCTGAATTGGCTGGACCCAAGCTTCGCGGCGCAGCAAATGATCATCGGCGATGCGCTGCATTCCATTGACGTCATGGGCGCGCGGGTTTTACGTCTGGATGCCAATGGTTTTCTGGGCGTCGAGCGCAAGGCTGAAGGCAATGCCTGGTCTGAAAGTCATCCACTGTCGATCACCGGCAACCAGTTGTTGGGCGGGGCGATCCGCAAGGCAGGCGGCTTCAGTTTTCAGGAATTGAACCTGACGCTGGACGACATCGCCTCGATGTCTCATGGCGGTGCAGATCTGTCTTACGACTTCATTTCCCGCCCGGCTTACCAGCATGCGCTGCTGACCGGCACCACTGAGTTTCTGCGGCTGATGCTGCGCCAGGTGCATGCTTTTGGCATCGACCCGGCGTCTCTGATTCATGCGCTGCAGAACCATGACGAATTAACCCTTGAGCTGGTGCACTTCTGGACGCTGCACGCCCATGACACCTACCACTATCAAGGCCAGACGCTGCCCGGCAATATTCTTCGCGAGCATATCCGTGAAGAAATGTACGAGCGGCTGGCGGGAGAGCACGCCCCGTATAACCTGAAGTTCGTGACCAATGGCGTGTCGTGCACCACCGCAAGCATCATTACAGCGGCATTGGGCATTCGTGATCTGGACGCGATCACCGACGAAGATGTTCAGAAAATCCAGCACATCCACTTGCTGTTGGTGATGTTCAACGCCATGCAACCCGGCGTGTTTGCCTTGTCAGGCTGGGATTTGGTCGGCGCGCTGCCATTGCCTGCTGATCAGGTTCAACATCTGATGCAGGACGGTGATACCCGCTGGATCCATCGCGGCGCTTACGACTTGGTCGATCTGGACCCCGAAGCCGACTTTTCGGCGGGCAACATGCCCCGCGCCAGAACGTTGTACGGCAGCCTCGTCAGTCAGCTACAACGCCCCGATTCCTTTGCTTCGCAGTTGAAGAAAATCCTCGCAGTGCGCCGTGCCTACGACATCGCTGCAAGCAAGCAGATCCTGATTCCGGATGTGCAGCATCCAGGACTGCTGATCATGGTGCACGAGTTGCCTGCTGGGAAGGGCACGCAGATCACGGCGCTGAACTTCAGCAACGAGCCAGTGGTGGAAACGCTGCACCTGGCTGACATAGCCCCGGGACCTGTGGTGGATATCATTAATGAACGGGTCGAGGGCGACCTGACAGACCAGGGTGAATTCACGATTACTCTCGACGCCTACGAGGGCCTGGCGTTGCGCGTAGTCAGTGCATTGCCAGGTTTTTAACACCGTCCCCGACACCTACTGTGTAGCTCCGTTGACGAAATGACGACATATCTGGCCTGATACTGTCCGGATGTAAACGTCAACGGAAGCTGCATGGATATCAAACACAGTCTCAAACAGCGCATCGTCATCGTCTTCACGCTGATGAGTACTCTGGTCGCCTTGATTTTTGCAGCAGGCATTGTCGTCACTGTGCACCTGGTGGGTAAAAAGCTGACCACACTTTCAATGAACGGCGACCTGCACCGCCTGCTGTTGATGGATGACGTCGCCAACTGGAGCCATCGACCGGAAAAAGACTCGTTTTTCTACGTGCAGGATGCGTCGGGCCTGTTTGCGATGCCTGATGTTCTCAAGCCTCTTGGGCCCGGATTTCACAAAGTCACCAAAGACAACATCAGTTACTACGCGATGGTCGACGTAGTGGATGGTCGTCAGTACGTCTTGCTGCGGGACCAGTCCGCGACGATTCAGCGCGAGCGCATCTTGTTTGCCATTGTTCTGGTGGGGTTTGTGCTCAGCGTTCTGTTGGCGTTGTTGCTGGGGCGCCTGCTCGCACAGCGGGTCATGGCGCCCGTGGTAAAACTGGCGGGGCAGGTGCGTCACCGTGATCAGGTCATGGACGCCGCCCCGGCGCTGGCACCGGATTATGCGCATGACGAAGTGGGTGAGCTTGCTGTGTCTTTCGATGAAACCCTGGGCCGATTGCGCGCCGCCCTGAGTCGCGAGAAGATGTTCACCAGTGATGTCAGTCATGAACTGCGCACGCCGTTGATGGTGCTGGCGAGTTCCTGTGAGTTGTTGTTGGAAAATCCCGCCGTGGACCCTCGATCACGTAATCAGGTATTACGCATCTCCCGCGCCAGCGAAGGCATGCGCCAACTGGTGGAAACCTTCCTGCTACTGGCCCGTATCGACACCGAGGTGCCAGGGCATGGCCCGCGCTCAACGCTTACGGCGGTGGCGGATGAGTTAGTGGATATCTGGCGCAAACCCATCGAAGAAAAAGGCCTGACCTTGCGCTATGAGCCCGGCGTTGGTTCGGATCGCCTGTACAACGCAACGCTGCTGCATTCGGTCATGAGTAACCTGCTGCGCAATGCCTGGCACTACACCGACGAGGGCTTTATCAGCCTGAACCTGCACGGTAACCGCTTTACGGTTGAAGACAGCGGAATCGGTATACCGATTGAGAAACAGCAGGCCATGTTTCAGCCTTTTGTCCGGGGCGATGAGCAGCGAGGGGAAGGCCTCGGTCTGGGCCTGTCGCTGGTGCAGCGCATCTGCACGCATCAAGGGTGGTCGGTCAATCTTGAAAGCCGTGTGCCACAGGGGTGCTGTTTTGAAGTGAGCCTGGTGGTAGCCGCTGCTTCTGCAGATAAACCTGAGAGTACCCGGAAACCGAACGCTGTCAGTCAGCCTGCTTAGACAGGTGCTTGCAGTGTCTCGATGTGATTAACCCGTTTATCTTGAGAGTGATCCTGAATGACGACCCTGAAAATTACCTCGGGCGGGTACGAGTTTCTCGCTGAAACCCATCCGGACGCACCGCAAACCGTTGCGGCTTTTCTCACGCTGTTGCCATACCGACAGAAAGCGATTCACGTTCGATGGAGCGGTGAGGCTTGCTGGGTGCCATTGGGCGAGTACCAACTGCTGTTGAACGATCAGCCCATCGGCTTTGAAAATCACACCAGCCATCCATCGGTAGGGGACATTCTGTTCTACCCCGGACCTTACAGCGAGACCGAGATTCTGATCGCCTATGGTTCGTGCTGCTTCGCCAGCAAAATGGGGCAATTGGCCGGTAATCACTTCCTGACCATTGTGCAGGGCAAGGAAAACCTGCGCGCCCTCGGGGTTAAGACCCTTTGGGAAGGTGCGCAGGATGTGCTGTTTGAGCTGGCCTGACCGGTTCGGGCTCAGGTTGCCAATGCGCGCCACAGCGCCCACGCGATCAATAACCAGATCAGCACGATGCAGACGACCATCAACCAGCGTCCATTGAGACTGATTCGCTGTCCTGCCATGGCTTGTGCTTCAGCACGACAACGTTGCTGCAGCGTTTCAGGGATGAGACGCAGGGCGAGGGCGATACCCAGCGGCAGCAAAAGCACATCGTCCAGGAAGCCCAGTACCGGGATGAAATCGGGAATCAGATCAATCGGGCTGATGGCGTAAGCCACGGTCACTAATGCGATGACTTTTGGCAGCCAGGGCATGTCCGGTTGACGGCAGCACAACCAGAGCAGAATCAGATTGGCTTTGAGGCGGCGAGCCCAGAGCTTCAGTTGTTTTAAGGTGTTGCTGATCATTGTGACTACTCGTCAGGCGGCGCGTGTTGGGGCCCTGTAAAAATGGAATGTGGTGCCAGACAAATCCGTTCATTCAGGCTCCTGTGTCTGTTGCGCAGCGCTTATCTGGAAGCGCTGCCCAGGTCTTTGAAGCACGCCTGTTGATGGAAAACAAAAGGCACGTCGGGTAACGCGGTGAACTGCCGGATCAACATCCGGTACTCGGCGTCCGGG
The DNA here is from genome assembly GCF_055283875.1 of Pseudomonas sp. HP_14. Lineage (NCBI taxonomy): Bacteria > Pseudomonadati > Pseudomonadota > Gammaproteobacteria > Pseudomonadales > Pseudomonadaceae > Pseudomonas > Pseudomonas sp. HP_14. Next base: position 46,944 of record NZ_JBTOQI010000014.1, read on the forward strand.
TCCAGATCAGCGAACTGTTCTGGCCAGAAGATCTTCGCCAGCCATTGTGCCCCGACCACGTTGAAAACGCTGTTATAGAACTGATGATTGAGGCCCTGTACGCAGTTTTCTGCTGAGTTCGCAGTGGCCGCAAAGCCTGGGCGGGACATCAAACGGTTCATTTCGCTGTTGATACGTTCGGCATCGGCGCCATAGCCAAAAGGGATGGCGGTAACCCCATTGCGTTGACGCTGGGTGCCCGTCATGAGGTACACGTCGGGTTTACTCAGAATCAGAGTTTCCAGTGCTACGTCGGCTGACTCGCTGCGCAGATAGCGCGAGCCCAGGTTTATTGCTCCCAGGTTTTCAATCAGCAAGCCCCAGCCAGCGTGGGCCTGAGTGTGGCAGCACCCGCCAGATCCTGCTTGTCCGGCCCGCGCCTCGACAAATACTTTGGAGCCGGGTAAACCCGCAGTTTTCTCGCGGATGTGCGCCAACTGCCGACGGTAGACCTGCAGGTAGGCAGCTGCGTTGTCTTCCTGGCCCAATACCTGGCCCAGCAACTCCAGGCTGCGGGGTACGTTAACCAAGGGATCCAGCTCATTGTCGACATAGATCAGGGGGATTCCCAGCCGCTCAAGCACGCTGTTGAGTACCGTATTCTCAATGGCTGCGCGCCCACTGAGGCGGGCGATGATCAGGTCAGGGTGGGTGCGCAGCAGGCTTTCGATGTCCAGCTGGCCGGTGTCGGGAAAGTCCAGGTCCTGGACTTGCTTTGCCTGCGGCCAACGCTGGCTCACGACCTTCCAGAGTCCAGGGTCGGAACTGGCCAGATTGTTATCCCACGCAACGACCCGGGCCAATGGCGATTCACGCTCCAGCAACGCTAATGACAGCAGCACGTTACTGTCCTGCAGCACGATACGTTGTGGGGCGTGGGGCAGTGTGACGCTGCGCCCGGCCAGATCGACGACCGTGATTGGGTAATTCTCTGCCTGGGATGTTGCGCAAAACAGGGGCATTAGTGCCAGAGTAGTCAGGAAACAGGTTATCCATCGTTGGAGCGAGGCTTGCCCGCGAAGAGCGGTGACGCGGTATGCCTGCCGTACCCGTTTGACCGGTTCGCGGGCAAGCCTCGCTCCAACAGTTTGCAGTGTACTGCCTGAGAAACTCATGCCACCGACCCGTCGACATGAATCTGCACCCGGCCCTGGCTGCAGCGTTCAACCCGGGCGTGTACCCGATAGACCTGTGCCAGCATGGCCGGGGTCAGGGTCTGTGCCGGACTGCCAGCGGCGTTCAGGCGTCCGCGTTCGAGGACCATGATCTGGTCGGCCCAGCGCGCCGCCAGCCCGAGGTCATGGAGCACAACGACTACGATGCGGTCCTGATCGGCCAACTGTCGAACCATGCTCATGACGTCATTCTGATAACGCAGATCGAGCGCACTGGTGGGCTCGTCGAGCAACAGCAGGCGCGGTTGACGAATCACGGCCTGAGCCAGGCTAACCATCTGGCGTTGACCACCGGACAGACTCTCCAACGGTTGCAGGGCCAGATGCATGATTCCCAGTTGTTCCAGCACTGCACAGGCTTTGTCTTGTTGGTCCCTTGCGCTGCCAACCATGGCCAGCGAATCACCACCGCGTAACGCGCCAAGCAACGTTTCGAGCACACTCAAGGCAATACCGTCGGGCAAGGTCTGAGGCATGAAACCCAGCACGGCGGCACGTTCACGACGCTTGCACCGCAGCAGGTCGAGGTCTCCCAGGCGTATTTCCCCCGTGGCAGACAGCAGCCCGGCAAGACTGCGCAGCAGGGTCGACTTGCCTGCACCATTGGGGCCAACCAGCGCCACGACCTGGCCCGGAGCCACGTCGGGCAGATCGATGCCGTGCAGGACGGTGCTGTGCTTGTAGGCGACGGTGAGATTGCGCACCTGCAACAGGCTCATGTCCGGCCTCGCTTGAGAATCAGGCTCATAAACAGCGGTACGCCGACCACGGCGGTCACGATGCCGATAGGCAAGACCACGCCCGGTATGAGTTGTTTGCTGACAATCGCCGACAGCGACATGATCAGTGCGCCCATCAAGGCGCTGACCGGCAGGAAGAACCGGTGATCTTCACCGATCAGCATGCGGGCGATGTGTGGGCCTACCAGTCCGATAAAACCGATCGTGCCGACAAACGCCACCGCCGTGGCAGCCAGCAGACTGATGCGCAGCAGGGCGCCCAGACGCAAACGAGCGACGTCAATGCCCAGCGTTGCAGCACGCTCGTCGCCCAGGCGCAGGGTGGTCATTTGCCAGGAAGCACGCAAACTGAATGGCAATACCACAAAGAACACCGCGGCCAGCGTTTGCACCGCAGGCCAACTGGCTCGGCTAAGGCTGCCCATGCTCCAGAACACCAATTGCTGCAAGGCATCCGCCGATGCCAGGTATTGCAGCAACGCGACCATGGCATTGAAGCTGAAGACCAGCGCGATGCCGAACAACACCAGTGACTGCACGCCGCCCGTGAGGCTCGCGACCGCCTGTAACAGCAAGACCGAGGCAAAGGCGAAGATGAACGCGTTGGCGGTGATCAGCCAGCTACCGGGGACGCCCGGGATACCCAGGTCGAGCACAATAGCCAGTGCCGCACCGAAGGAGGCTGCCGATGAGACGCCCAGGGTGAACGGGCTGGCCAGCGGATTGTTGAGGATGGTCTGCATTTCCGCCCCGGCCAGGGACAGCGCAGCGCCAACCAATACCGCCATCAGCGCGAACGGCAGGCGCAGCTCACGGACAATCACCTGGGTGTCCGGGTCAGTATTGGCGGGGGCAAATATCGCCAGCAGCACATCGCTCGCGGCAAAGCGCGTGGTGCCCAGGGTGATGTCAGCCACCAGACAAGCCAGCAACGTCACCACCAGTACAGCGCAGATCCACAGACGTTTACGCAGGATTCTGCTGTAGGCGACATGCAGTGTTTCGGCGTTCAGCGTGGGCTGCGAACGACTCAAAACCTGGCGCTCACGCTGGCGACGAACGAGGCAGGCTCGCCTGCGTAATTACCGTCGGTACCGGCTGCGGTTTCGATGTACTTGCGGTCAGTCAGATTGCGGCCGTTAAGGGCGACACGGATGTTTTCGTCGATGTCGTAGAACACGCTGGCATCGACCCGGGCGTAGCCACCCACGTCGTAACTGTTGTTGATATCACCCTGGCGTTCACCTACGGCAATCACACCCGCGCCAAAGCCCAGGCCTTTCATCGGCCCATCCTGCAGTTGATAGCTGGACCAGATCGACCCGCTGAGAATTGGCACTCCGTCCAGACGGTTGCCCGTTTCTATTTCGGTATCCTTGGTGACTTTGGCGTCCAGAACACTGACGTTGCCGATGATTTCCCAGCCTTCCAGCGGCGTACCACTGACATCCAGTTCTACGCCACGCACCCGCTGCTCGCCGGTCTGTACGGAGTAGTTGTCATCCGTCGGGTCGGGCGCAGCCACGTTCTGTCGGGTGATCTCGAACATCGACAGGGTTGCACTGAGGCGCTCAGGGATCAGATCGAACTTGGCGCCCACCTCATATTGTTCGCCTTCCTCTGGATCCAGCGTGCTGCCGCTGCGTTGAATATCGCTCTGCGGTGTAAACGAGGTGCTGTAGCTGGCGTAGAGTGCGAGCCAGTGAGCGGGCTGATACACCAGACCCAAGCGTGGCGAAACCTTGGTCGGGTCCATGTTAGTCGGGGTTGATACACGGTCCTGGCCCGGAGCGGAACCGGGAACGGTTGTGGTGTTGCGCTGACGAGTGTCGTCGTAGCGGGCGCCCACGATCAGTTTCCATTGTTCGCTCAGGTCAATCTGGTCCTGAAGATAAAAACTGTAGGACTCAACCTTGTAATCGGTCTCCTCGTTGAAGGCGAACGCGCCTGGCTGGGCGCCGTAAACCGGATTGAAAATATCGATGGAGCCCAGTGTTGCCCGATCGCTGGCGACATTGCGCTTGCCGTCGATGTATTCAAAACCGGCCAGCGCTGTGTGGTTCAGGCCACCAGTAGCAAAACGGGCAATGGCTTCGAACTGCATGTCCAGCGTCTTGACACGCTCATCGCCATCGGTCGCCCGGCGGCGCAGGGTCCGGCCGTCAGCAGCAAGGTCGCGTAAATCCACCACATAACGGTTTTTGTGAGACTCGTCCCAGCGAGTCATCTGGCGCAGGGTCAGCCAGTCATTCACGTCGTGCTCGGCGCGGTACCAGGCCGAAAACTTGTCGGCTTTGTCCCTGGACCAAGGCTCGTGCAAGTAACGGTCGGCGCTCATATTGATCTTGCCGTTTACCGGTATCAGTCCACGGTCGAACGGGCTGGTCTGGTTGATGTATTCCAGGCCGGCGTCCACGCGGGTGACATCGCTGGGCTCCCAGCGCAATGTCGGTGCGATATACGTGCGCTTGCTGTCGCGAAAAGTGTCACGAAACCCCCGCTCGGTCTGCGTGGCAACCGTCATGCGTCCGGCCAGTGTCTTCGCTTCGTCCAGTGGACCACTGGCGTTGGCCTCAAGGCGATAGAAGTCATAGGAACCGGCCTGCGCCTTGACTTCCGCTTCGGGCGTGAAGCTCGGCTGCCGGGTGACCAGATTGATCAACCCGCCCGGGTTGCCACGGCCATACAGCACCGAGGCCGGACCCTTGAGCACCTCGACACGTTCGACGTTGGCCAGGTCACGCAGCGCTTCGGGGCGCGACACCAGCGGGTTGATCAGCATGCCGTCCACGGCATAAGTCGTGGCTTTGAAACCACGAATAATGAAGCTCTCTGAAGAGCCACCGTGACTATTGCCACGCTGCACGCTGCTGACGTTGGTCAGCGCATCGCCGAGATTATTGACCTGTTGATCCTGCAGTACTTGCCGCGACACCACCTGAATGGATTGTGGAATGTCACGCAGGGCGCTGTCGGTTTTAGTGCCCGTGGCGCTGCGAGTCGCACGATAACCCAGTACCGGGCCGTCCGCGCGCTCGACAAAACTGGTGGAAGTAATGGTAGAAGGGGCGAGATTGACTGCGCCGCTGGCGGGCTGCGCGAACAGCAGCAACGTGCGGTCATCCGTCAGCGACCAACCCAGGCCTGAATCCCTGAGCAACTGCGTCAATGCTTCGCGCTCACTGAGCTCTCCACTGAGGGCTGGTGCGGTTTTGCCCGCTGCCAGCGCAGCGTCAAAGCTCAACTGCAACTGATTCTGTCGAGCGAATTGTGCCAGCGCCGATGCCAGCGGCTGGGCATTCATGCTGTAACGGGCAGTGCGAGGACTTTCAGGAGCCTCGGCAGCCCAACTGTTCCCCATGGGCAGCATGATGAGCAGGGCGAGCGACGGCAATGCAGGTAGGCGCGACATCAATACGATCCTTCATACGTCTTGATTACGTTTGCGAAAAATTCTCAAACTGATCATCAAAGACGTAACGCTCGCGGATTTTTCTCAACGTCGGGTAAAAAAATCGCAAAAAAAATCGAGGACGAATGTAGACACCCGTCCTCGCAGGTCGGATCAGCTTGCAGACGCTTCCGGAAGTTTTGCGATGACCTTGATCTCGAAGTCAAAGCCGTACAGCCAGGTAACGCCCACAGCAGTCAGCGTGGGGTGCGGCGCATGACCCCAGAACTCGGGCACGACCTTCCAGATCGTTTCGAAACGAGAGGCGGGATCAACAATGAATATTGTTACATCGATCACATCATCGAATGCACAGCCTGCTGACTGGAGAATCGCAGTCAGATTGGTGAACGCCTTTCTGGTCTGGGTTTCGAGGTCCGGCTCCGGTGAGCCATCTTCGTTACTGCCAACCTGGCCGGAAACGAACAGAAAACCGTTGGAGCGGATAGCCGGGGAGTAGCGGTTACGTTCGTAAAGCGCTTGACGGCCTGCTGGAAACACTACGTCACGTGAGGTCATGTTTTGGTTACCTTGTCTGGATATCGAACCCGACTGACTCTAAGCACTTGCACTCACGCAATAAACGAGCAACCTTGTCCAGCACTGTTTGCGAATCCCAAACAATCCAACGGTTAATCGAGGCGTAAATGGACCGTTTTGACGCAATGCTGGCATTTGCCCGTGTGGTGGAGGCGGGCAGCTTCACCAAAGCTGCCGATACGCTGCACATGAGCAAAACCACCGTCACCCAACTAGTTCAACAGCTAGAGGCGAGGCTGCGGGTCAAATTGCTTAACCGCACCACGCGCAAGGTCAACGTGACTGCCGATGGCGCCGTGTATTACGAGCGGGTGATCAGGCTGCTGGCTGACCTGGATGACGCTGAAACCGGCTTGTCCAGCGCAGCGTCGTTGCCGCGAGGCAGGCTGCGAGTGGACGTGCCCAGCCCGCTGGCCAGAATGATCCTGATGCCCGCATTGCCCGCCTTTCATGCGCAATACCCGGATATCCAGATCGATATGGGTGTCAGCGATCGAGTGGTCGACATCATTGGTGAGAATGTGGACTGCGTGGTACGCGGCGGCGAGCTCACGGATCAGTCGTTAATGGCTCGTCGGGTAGGCGACTTGCGGCTCGGAATCTACGCGGCGCCAGCTTATCTGCAGCGCCTCGGCACGCCCTTGCATCCGCGTGATCTGGAAAACTCGTCACATCGAATCGTCGGTTTTCTCTGGGCGCGTACCGGCAAAGCGTTGCCATACGCCATGCGTAACAACGAAGAAAATCTGCTTATCCACGGGCGCTACGTACTGGCGGTCGACGATGGCAATGCCTATCTGGCAGCGGGGCTGGCGGGGTTAGGTGTGATATGGCTGCCGGACTACATGGCCAAGGACCATGTGGCAGCTGGCGCGCTGGTTCCGTTGTTCGAAGAGTGGCGGATGGCATCCATGCCGCTCTACGTGGCCTTTCCACCGAACCGGCATGTCAGCATCAAGGTCAGAGTCTTCATCGATTGGGTTGCAGAACTCATGGCAGAGCATGCCCCGGTGCTCGAATTGCGTGATGAAAACGAAATGACCCAGCGCTGACAACTTGTAGGAGCTGCCGAAGGCTGCGATAGCGGCATGTCAGGATAAATGCCTCGCAGCCTTCGGCAGCTCCTACAGAAGGCGCATTTCAGTTTGGGTGTGTGTGTTTTGTTTGATGGGAGTTCATAAGGTGACCTCGTGACACTAGAAGCAGGGATTCGCGCCAAGACTTACTTTTTCCAGGCGCTGAGTTTCTCATAGCTCAGGCGCAAGTCGTTGGCCCAGCCGTCCAATACTGGTTTCACGCTGTCCAGCGTCAATTGGGTTTTATCGTTTTCCAGCGCCTCGCCGCTGCCTTTACGCACGACCTGGGCGAGCACTTTGTTGTTGTCCGCATCAAGAAAGGCCGCTTCTGTAGCAATTTCAACGTTCTGATCCCGACCGCCAGCCGCGGTATTCACGGCTGCAGCAAGCAGCGCAACCGGGACTATCTCGTAAGGCCTGAGGCCTTCGGTGGACGTTGATACGGCGGTGATCGCGGGGCGGACAATAATGGTATTGGGCCCGGGCGCCTGAGCGATGCTCAGGTTTTTGCCCAGCTCGCGTTTCAGCGCTGTATCAAAGTAACGCGTGATTGCTTGCAACGTCTGTGTACTGATCACCGCTGTCGGTTGCGGCTTCGGGTAGAACTGGCTGGACTCGATATAGACGTGAGTGTATTTGTTCAGCTGAATATCCGGGTCAATCCAGCGCATGACCGGTGCTCCGCTCGCGCTTTCAGCCGGTTTGAGCTGGCTGTAGTCCTTGAGAAAGCCTGAATACTGACTCGGATCGACCCGCGAACTGGCGCATCCTGCGAGGCCTAGAGCGGCCCAGCACAGAAGCACTTGTAGTAGTGAAGTTTTCATTGAGTGAATCCCTGCGTATTGGGGAAACCTGTTTGGGCTCAACAGACATATCTGCACGTGCAAACACAACTGCGCCCCGATACGTCCTTGCGCGGGTATGACCCTTGATCGACGTTTACGCCCACGCCGTTGGACGGCACCCTGAGAACGCTAGCAGGTCACTCAACGACTGCCAGCGAATACGCCCGAAAACCTGTAAAGATGCAAAGCAGTCCTCATATAGCACACGCAACTAGTGCAGCACCGTCGATAACATAGCGCCGCCCTGATTAAGCAGAATTAATAACGTGACTTGCTATTAAGCCGCACGGTGTAACTGTAGTTTTACAGCAGCCGCTCATACGGAAGTTGATCGCCGTGGGCATGGACGCACGGCGATCGATACTTACCGACGCTTTTCAACCCTTACTGTGTTCCGAGGAGGTGGGAGGGTTAGCGACTCCACGCGGACCGGTAACGCCCCAGATGACTAAACCCACCAATGGCAATGCCAAAATCAAAATAGCCCAGCCTGACTTGGTGCCCGCAGGTTTGGTGCTGCGATATACGCTGACAATTGCCCACACATCTAACAGCAGGACAATTAACACCGCGCCGATTGAGAACAGAGACATCTCCATTATCGATCTCCTGATTGCTGAAAGAGCGGATGCGCCGCGTATCGCGGCGCTGCCCTTTAGCAACCGATGTTAGTGAGCGGCGTCGCCGCCATGTTTTTCTGCGAGGGCCTGTGCATGCTTCAAGTGCTCTTTCAGCACGGGCAGCGTTTTGCTGGCGAACGCCTTCAACTCTGCATCTTTGCCATCGCTGGCTTCTTTCTCGAACAACTCGATGGTCTGTTCGTGTGCCTTGACCTGATTGTTGGCGTAGGCCTGATCGAATGACTTGGCGCCCCGCAGCTCGAGAATCATTGATTTGGCCTTATCCATCAGCATGGCCTGATCGGACACTTCAAGTTTTTTGCTTGCCGCGATTTTCGCCAGTTCTTCATTCGCTTTGGTGTGATCCTTGACCATCATGTCCGCGAACGCTTTGACATCGGCGGAGGTGCTTTTTCCCTGAGCAAGTTTGCCAGCCTCCACTTCAGCGACGCCTTTGGCTGACGCGTCTTCGACAAAATCGTCGTTATCCTGTGCGGCGAAAGCGCCATGGCTAGAAGTCGCCAAGATAATAGCCAGTGCAGTATTACGAACTAATAGAGACATTTTATATTCCGTTTGTTTATTTTAATGACCAGGCACTGTCACGCCTGTTACTGGACCTGTGAGGTAAGCGATTGATTAAAGGTTCAGCCTTTTTTGGGGTCGATTTTTTAGAATTATTCGGACGGGCAGGTATCGTCTGCATTAATGGCGTTTGAATGTTCAAGCACCTCAATCCAGAACGGCGACGGCCCATACTCGATAGTTGATACAGAAGTAGTAATTCCCACCTCGATAACGGTCGTCATGAAAGTGCGAACTCACGGAAAGGGTCGCAGTCCACCCTCAGTGCATCAACGTTCAATGATACTGGAGGGGCCACAATGACTGATTATCCAACGCCACCTTTTGCGGGCCAGCAGCAAACCGTGCCGGGTAGCCAGCAAAAAATGCAGCCAATCCCTGATTGTGGTGAAATCAGCTACAAAGGTTCGGGACGTTTGGCAAACAAGATCGCACTGATTACTGGCGGTGATAGCGGTATAGGCCGTGCGGTCGCCATTGCATTTGCAAGGGAAGGCGCGGATGTGGCGATCTCTTACCTCGACGAACATGAAGACGCGCGTGAAACCGCACGCTGGGTGGAGGAGGCGGGCAGACAGTGTCTGTTGTTGCCGGGTGATCTCACGCAAAAAGCTCAATGCTCCGCGATCGTAGACCAGACGGTCGAAAAGTTCGGGCGCATCGACATCCTGGTGAACAACGCAGCGTTCCAGATGAGCCGGGAGACGCTGGAAGAGATTTCAGATGAAGAATGGGTCAAGACTTTTGATCTGAACATCACGGCCATGTTCAGGATCTGCAAGGCGGCTCTGCCTTCCATGGCGGCGGGCAGTTCGATCATCAACACCAGTTCGGTGAATTCAGACATGCCCAAGCCCACGCTTTTGGCCTACGCAACGACCAAAGGGGCCATTGCCAACTTTACGGCGGGACTGGCTCAAATGCTTGGCGAACGCGCGATTCGCGTGAACAGCGTAGCCCCAGGCCCAATCTGGACGCCTCTGATCGTGTCGACTATGCCCGAGGAGGAGGTTAAAGAGTTCGGCGCGCAAACCCCGCTGGGTCGCCCCGGGCAACCTGTTGAGGTTGCGCCGATTTACGTACTGCTGGCCTCCGACGAAGGCAGCTACATCTCCGGCTCGCGGTATGGCGTAACCGGTGGCAAGCCTATTTTATAAAGACAACCTGCTATCCAACAGGTCGTTAACATCCAGATGTCGCCGCAGTTTTCCTGTGGCGACACTTTTTCAGCGCTGGCCGACTTACCGAAGCCTCTATGCCTGAATTCGTTCAACAATCGCATTCAGCAACACGTCACACCCCATGCGTGCATCTTCAGGGAAGACATCTTCGGCCTCGTTGTGGCTCAGTCCGCCCACGCAGGGAATGAATACCATGGTGGTTGGGCAGTGCCGCGCCAGCAGAATTGCGTCGTGACCGGCACCACTGACAATGTCCTGATGCGGATAACCGAGTGCCTCGACCGCGCGCCGTACAGCCGCTACGCAATTACTGTCGAACGGCGTGGCCGGGCTGAGCCAGTGACGCTGGATGTTCAGCGTCAGCCCCCGGGTATTGGCAATTTGCTCGAAGCGCTGCTGTACCTGTTGCTCCATCAGAGCAATCTGCTCGTCGTGATGGTGACGCAGATCGACGGTGAAGCTCACGTTGCCAGCGATGGTGTTGCGCGATGATTTGGCGATGCTCACCTGGCCGATGGTCACCAGACCCTGAGGGGCGAATTCCTCGGCCAGTGCTTCAAGCTGCGCGGCCATCTGCGCCACGCCGAACAAGGCGTCCTTGCGCAGCTTCATCGGCGTTGTACCGGCATGTGCGCTCTGGCCCTGGACCTGCACATCGAGCCAGCAAATGGCCTGGCCGCCGGTCACGACGCCCACCGGAATGCCGTTATCTTCGAGAATCGGACCTTGTTCGATGTGCGCTTCGAAATACGCATCGAAAGGGCGTTTGAACGGTTGCTCACCCACATGCCCGGTGGCGTCCAGCGCCTGGGCGACACTGATACCCTCTGCATCGCAGGCGTCCAGAGCGGTTTGTAAGTCCAGGCTTCCGGTAAACACCGCCGAACCGAACATGGCAGGGGTGAAGCGCGCGCCTTCTTCATTGGTCCAGACTGCTATTTCGACGGGCCGCTGACTTTGAATACCCTGTTCATTAAGGCAGCGAACCACTTCCAGTCCGCTTAATACGCCATAGATCCCATCAAAGCGGCCGCCTTTGGGCTGGGTGTCCAGATGGCTGCCCATGACGACTGGCGCAAGGCTGTTATCCAGCCCGGCACGTCGTGCAAACAGGTTGCCGATGGCGTCGAAGCTCAGGGTCATGCCTTCTGCACGGCACCAACTCATGAACAGTTCGCGACCGGCTTTATCTTCTGCTGACAAGGCAAGGCGGCAGTTGCCACCTTTGACCGTCGCGCCGATTTTGGCCATGTCCATCAGGCTGCCCCACAGGCGGTCGCCGTTGCATTGATATACTTTCATTACCAACCTCTTGCGTGTTTCTTCAGTAGCCCAGCGTCGGGTCCACCAGATTGTTCAGGGGTTCACCACTGATCAGGCGGCGCGCGTTTTCCGCTACCTGTAGCGCGATGCAATCATGAGAGGCGGCGGACGCCATGTGGGGCGTGACGATTACGCCCGGCATCTGCCACAGAGGGTCATCGCGTGTTAACGGTTCGTGCTCGAATACATCAAGCACGGCGCCGCGCAGTTGCCCGCAAGCCAGTGCCTGCTGCAGGTCATCAACCCGCAAGTGCTGGCCGCGACCCGCGTTTACGATGACGGCGCCAGGGGCCAGGGCGGCAAAGGTGTTTGCACACAAAATACCGCGCGTGGCGTCGGTCAGTGGCAGCAGGTTGATCAGCATGTCCAGGCCGTCGAGAAATTCAGCGAATTGCTCGTTACCGTGATGGCAGGTTACGCCCGGCAACTGCCGCGGGCTGCGGGCCCAGCCGCGTACCGCGTAACCGGCTTCGGTCAGATCCGTCGCAATGGCCGCGCCCAGCGAACCGAGGCCCATCACACCGACCCTGAACTGACTGGCAGGCCGTTGAGGGTGACGCAACCAGTGATTCTCACGTTGCTGGGTGATGACGCGATCAAAGTCCCGGTGAAAATGCAGCACTGCCCAGCGAACGTATTCGGTCATCCCCTGACGATGGTCAGGGTCGACCACCCGGCAAGCAGGCACGTCAGGGCAGCTTGGGTCGGTCTGTAAATGATCGACGCCCGCAGCCACCGAGTGCACCAGTTGCAGATTGTGCAACCGGGCCATGCTGTTGGCGGGTGGGTACCAGCAGGCGGCGACTTGCGCCTGAGCAGCGGCCGGATCGTCAGCCAGTACGACCTGTAGCTCCGGAGCCTGACGGGCAAATGCCGCTTGCAGTTGGCCGAGCAGGGCAGTGTCGCGACTCAATAGAACGACAGTGGTCATGAGCAGTACGACTCGCGCTGGTCTTCTATCAGGGTCAGCGCGGCATTCCAGCTCAGCTGGATAATTTCCGCCGCCTCGTCGCGATCAAATTGCTGCGCGGTCAGCCGGCAGACTTCTTCGCTGGGTTGCAGCAGCTTGCTGTTACCGGACAGGGCCTGAATCTGCGCCTGACAGGCACGCTCCAGAAAATGAATTTCGTGAAAGGCCTGGGCAACGCTGCCTCCCGCTGCCAACAAGCCGTGATTGCGCAGAATCATCGCTTTATGAGGGCCAAGATCGGCCACCAGGCGCTTGCGTTCTTCCAGCGACAGGGCGATCCCTTCATAGGTGTGATACCCGAGCTTGCCGTAGAACTTCAGCGCATGCTGGGTGATCGGCAACAAACCGTGCTCCTGTGCCGCGACGGCCATACCGGCTGCCGTATGGGTGTGAATCACGCAGTTGAGGTCCTCACGCGCCATGTGGATCGCTGAGTGAACAATGAACCCGGCAGCATTGACCCGACTGTTTTCCGTGTCGCCATTGACGACCTGACCATGCTGATCGATGCGCACCAGATCACTGGCTTTCATCCGGTCGAAGATCACGCCGTAGCGGTTGATCAGGAAGTGATGCTCCGGGCCCGGAATGCGCAGGCTGATGTGGGTGTCGATCAAGTCGGTCATGCGAAAGTGTGCAATCAGCCGGTACAGAGCCGCCAGCTCGCAGCGTGCCTGCCATTCCACGGCGTCGATAGAGTAAGGGGTGTTCATGAAAGCTCCTTGTTGAAGGCTGGCTGTGCCGCCGCGCTGGTGTCACCTCGCAAACGGGCCAGACCACAGACGCCGAACAGCGAAATACCTGCCAGTACGCTGAAGAAAATCGCCAGAGGCAGCCATTGCCCGGCGTAGTGCGTAGCCAGCAAAGTGCCGATGACCGGCGTGCTGCCCCCGGCAATCGCGCAAATCAGCTGGTAGGCGATGGAAATCCCGCTGTAGCGCAGATGCGCCGGGAAGGCTTGCGCCATGTAACCAGCAATGACCGCGTACAACGCCGAAAGGGTGATCACGGCCATGGCAATGCCCAGAGTCATCAGCGCCAGGTTCTGGGTGCCGACCAGCAAAAACATTGGATAGGGCATGACCATCGAGAGCAGGGCGGCCAGCATCAGGAAGCGGCCTTCACCGATGCGCTCGGCCAGCAATGCGCTGATGGGTTGTGAAATGAACTGCAGGATGGTCACGATGAACAGGCAATCCAGAATCGTTGCCCGGGAGATGCCTTGGTACTGCGTGACGTAAGTAATCATAAAGGTGTTGGTGAAAAAGAAGCCTGCCGAGCCGATGGTTACCGCGCAGGCTGCAAAGAAAATCTGCCGCCAGCAGGTGCGCAGCACGTCCAGCACCGGGTACTTGGCGGTTTCGCCTTTCGCGGCCACATCTTTGAATTCCGGCGACTCTTCAACACCAAAGCGGATCGCCAGGCCAATCATCATCAGTACACCGCTGGCCAGAAACGGCAGGCGCCACCCCCAGTCGGCGAATTCGGCAGGCTCTAGAGACGTCACCAGCCTGAAGGCGATCAGCGCCAGCAGCAAACCCGCCGGGCTACCTAACTGGGCGAAGGAGGCATAGAAGGTTTTGCGGCCCTTCGGTGCGTGCTCGCTGGCCATCAGTACCGCGCCGCCCCATTCGCCGCCGACGGAAATGCCTTGAACGATACGCAGCACTACCAGGCCGATAGGTGCCCAGATACCGGCAGTGGCGTAGGTCGGCAGTAGGCCGATACCTGTCGTCGCGAGGCCCATCAAGAGCATGGTGAACAACAACATCTTCTTGCGCCCAAGACGATCACCGAGGTGACCGAAGACCATCCCGGCCATAGGCCGCGCGATAAATCCGACTGCAAAGGTGCCAAACGCTGCGAGGGTGCTCAGGCCCGGCGTATCGCTAGGGAAAAACACCTGGCCAAGGATCAGCGCAGCGGCAGTGGCATAGATGTAGAAATCGTAGAATTCGATGGTCGTCCCGACGAATGCGGCGGCAGCCGCCCGGCGAGGCTGGTTCGATGAGGTTCGCATGCAAGGCCCTTTTGGTTTTGGCGTTATGGCAGGGGTCGAGGCTGATTACGTGGCGCTCTAAGGGCGCTTCCATGCTTTATCGCTCGCAGCCTATAATTAATCAATTTGCTAATACTTATTTCATGTATTAGTCAGGCTACTAATGGTGTGGGAATGAGCGATATCGAATCGGGCGGGGCTCAAGGCAAATGGCAAGGTCGGCGATTCCTGAATGATCGCCTCGACTGGAATCTGCTGCGTACCTATCTGGCGATTGGAGAAGAACGCAGTATCAGCCGCGCGGCGGCCAGGCTTTTCGTCACGCAATCAGCGGTCAGCCAGTCACTCAAACGCCTTGAAGAACAGCTCGATTGCGCGTTGATCGTTCGCAAAGGGCCGCGCTTCGACCTGACTCACGCGGGAGAGGAAGTGTTTGGTATTGCTCAAGAGATGTACGGCAACGTTTCACGCCTGGGCACGGCCGTTGAAGACGCCGAGGAGGAGGTTGTCGGTAAAGTACGCGTGCTCTCCATCAGCCATGTGCAGTCCCCGCTCTATGATGACTTTCTTGCTGACTTTCATTTGCTGCATCCGCGCGTTGAACTTGAACTGGAGGTCATGCGCAGCTCGGATATTCAGAGCTCTCTGAACCAGAAAACAGCCAGTCTGGGCATTGGCTTGTGTCGCTTCCCTCAGGCGAAACTGGAGCGCGTGCTGTTGATGCGCCAGCGCTATGCGTTTTTCTGCGGTAAGCGACATCGGTTGTTCGGCAAACGCGGGTTGGCGCTCGATGCACTGCAGGGTGAGAAGTTTGTCAGCTTCACCAGCGACCAGCTCGGCGGCAATCTTTCGCCTTTGACCGTGTTCCGTGATCAGCAGGGCTTCACCGGGAAAATCGTCGCCTCATCGCCCAGTTTCGAAGAGATCCGCCGTTTGATCATCGCCGGTTACGGTATTGGTTGTTTGCCAGAACACTTGGTGGACAACGATTTACACAACGGTCTGATCTGGCGTTTGCCACCAGCGGAGGGTGTGGTGGATGTCGACATGTTCCTGATGTGGAACCGCGATCAACGCATGAACCGCGCCGAGACGGTTTTTCTTGAGTCGTTTCGGCGAGTCATCGAAGAGGCGGTTTAATCCCGATTATTAGGCGTGCCAGCCCAATTGCCTGGAAATACGCTGGGTGGCTGCCACGAGCTGCTTGACGTAATCCTGCTTGAGTTCTTCGCGAAAGCGGAAGCAGGGGAATGACACGCTCATCCCGCCGATCACATGGCCAAAACGGTCGCGAATCGGCGCCGCCAGGCAGCGCATATTGTCCTCGAACTCCTCATGGTCTTCGGCGTAGCCCTGTTCGCGAACCACTTGAAGCTCCTGCAAATAAGCGTCGACCGTCGTCAAGGTATTGGCCGTGCGGCGTTCGAAACTTTCCTCCTGTAAGTGCGCGAGCAACTCAGGCTGCTCCAGCCAGGCCATCAACACTTTGCCGATCCCGGTGCAATACAGCGGTGCGCGTCGACCGATGCGCGAGTACATGCGCAGGTTGTATTTGGAGTCGATCTTGTGCACGTAAACGATGCTGCCTTCGTCAAGAATCCCCAAATGCACGGTCTCACCGGTCAGCTCGTTGATACGGCGCATACCCGGTTCAGCCTCGCGGACGATGTCCAGATGGGGCAGGGCTTGTGCGCCCAGTTCAAATAGCCGAACGCTGAGCCGGTAGCGGTCTTCGGCATCCTGAACCACATAGCCGCGGGCCTTGAGCGACTGCAAAAATCGGTAAACCGTGCTTTTGGACATGTCCAGTTTCTGCGCGATTTCCGATACGCCGCTTTCCTCGGGATGTTCTGCCAATGCCTCTAGTACCGCCATGGTCCGGCCTACTGCGGAGACCAGTTCATTGTTCTGGAGAGTGCTGTTGTCCATGAAGGCTCCAACGGGAACGGAAAACCCAAGGATATACGCTTGCGGATCAAAACGCTGTTTCATTTTGCTTGACGAGCTGGAGAATCTGATCAAAACTCCGTCGCAAGCTGCAAATGAAACGCCGTTTTAAAAATAATAAAGGCGCGTAATGATGAATGTGATTCCAAGACAACGGCCGCAATCCGTTTCACACGAACCCGTCAAGGTCGCCCTTGTGGGTGAGTGCATGATCGAGATGCGCGCCGAATCAGCCTCGGACTTCAGTCAGACCTTTGGCGGTGACACGCTCAATACCGCTGTCTACCTGGCCCGGCTGAATCCAGTCTCACGCATTGCGGTGGAGTACGTGACCGCCATCGGTGCAGACAGCTTCAGCGACGCTATGCGCCAGTTGTGGTGTGACGAGAGAGTTGGCAACCAGCATGTGCGGGTGATCAAGGATGCATTGCCAGGCCTGTACGTTATTCAGACTGATCCCCGTGGCGAACGGCGCTTTGTCTATTGGCGCGCTCAGGCTGCAGCGCGGCGCATGTTCGACGGGCCTGAAGCAGATGAAATGCTGCAGGCTCTGGCCAATTACGATGTGCTTTACCTCAGCGGGATCAGCCTGGCGATCCTCACGCCTCAAGGCCGCGAGCGCCTGCTGCAGGCTGTAGCTCAAGCCCGCGAATCCGGTACCCGGATTGTCTTCGATAACAACTTCCGTCCTCACCTGTGGCCCGACGCTGACGCAGCGCGCAAGGCCTATAGCGACATTCTGCGCCTGACCGATCTGGCCCTGATTACCTGGGAAGACGACGAAGCCCTGTTTGGATACACCGATGTCGAGGCCTTGTTCCGGGCCTACGCCAGCTTTGGCGTGGGCGAAGTCGTCCTCAAACGCGGCGCGGCGTCTTGCCTGATCGACTGCGCCGGTGACCGCTTTGAGGTCCCGGCCGAAGCAGTACACAACATCGTCGACACCACAGCGGCGGGTGATTCCTTCAGCGCCGGTTATCTCTCGTGTCGCCTACAAGGTGGCGAGCCGGAGCTGGCTGCCCAGTGCGGACATCGACTGGCCGCTCAAGTCGTCCAGCACCGTGGGGCATTGATCCCCAGCGCCGCGATGCCTTGCCTGGACAAGCCCTCGTTTTCCTTTGCCGCAGAGGCCCGTAACTGATGAAAATTATTGAAGCCCGCGTGATCGTGACCTGCCCGGGTCGTAACCTGATCACCCTTAAAATCGTCACGGACGCCGGCATTTACGGCATCGGCGACGCCACCTTAAACGGCCGTGAACTGGCAGTGGTCGCGTACCTTGAAGAGCACGTGCTGCCCGCGCTGATCGGGCGCGACGCCCATCGCATCGAAGACATCTGGCAATACTTGTACCGCGGGGCTTACTGGCGCCGTGGCCCGGTGACCATGACCGCGATTGCTGCAGTGGACATCGCGTTGTGGGACATAAAAGCCAAGGCGGCCAACATGCCGTTGTATCAATTGCTGGGCGGCAAAAGCCGCGAGCGGGTGATGGTCTACGGGCATGCTACGGGTAAAGACATCGAAGGCTGCCTCGACGAAGTCGCCCGCCATGTCGAACTGGGTTACAAGGCGGTGCGCGTACAATGCGGGATTCCCGGCATCGCCACCACCTACGGCGTGGCCAAGCGCAGCGGCGAGCGGTATGAACCGGCCGACAGCGATCTGCCTGCCGAGCACATGTGGGACACCGCCAAATACCTCAACTACGTGCCCAAGCTGTTTGCGGCCGTTCGCGAGCGCTTTGGTGATGACCTGCACATCCTTCATGACGTCCATCATCGCCTCACGCCTATCGAAGCAGGCCGGCTGGGCAAATCCGTCGAGCCCTTCAACCTGTTCTGGCTTGAGGACTGCACCCCGGCTGAAAATCAGGAGGCGTTTCGCCTGATCCGCCAGCACACCACCACGCCGTTGGCGGTGGGTGAAGTGTTCAACTCGATTCATGACTGCCGCGAGCTGATTCAGGAGCAGTTGATCGACTACATCCGTGCCACCCTGGTGCATGCAGGTGGCATTACCCATGTGCGACGGATTGCCGATTTTGCGGCGCTGTTTCAGGTGCGCACCGGCTTTCACGGTGCCACCGACCTGTCGCCTGTGTGCATGGGCGCCGCGCTGCATTTCGATACCTGGGTGCCCAACTTCGGTATTCAGGAACACATGCCCCACGACGAACGTATTGACGAAGTCTTCCCTCACGCTTATCGCTTTGAAGACGGCCATTTCACCCCTGGCGAAACCCCGGGCCATGGCGTCGACATCGATGAGAACCTCGCTGCGAAATACCCCTACAAACGCGCCAGCCTGCCGGTCAACCGCCTGGAAGACGGCACGCTCTGGCATTGGTAAGACAATCGAATCATCACAACAAAAACATCAGGCGGCGGCCGCCCTGACAGGAGTTACCCGATGAAAGCCTTTCAAGTAAGAGCACCTTTTGAGTTCGGCCTGGCCCACGTCGAGGTGCCGCAAGTCGCACCCGGCGAAGTCAAGGTGGACGTCGCCTACGCCGGTATCTGCGGCTCGGACATGCACATCATTCACGGTCAGAACGCTTTCGTGCGTTTCCCTCGAGTCACCGGCCACGAGTTCTCCGGCGTGGTACGCGAAGTGGGCGAGGGCGTTGAACACCTCAAGGCGGGCGACCGCGTGTGCATCGACCCGGTCATCAGTTGCGGTACGTGCTACCCGTGCAGAATCAATCGCCCCAACGTCTGCACAAAACTGCAAGTGATTGGTGTGCACCGTGACGGTGGTTTCAGCGAGCAGGTCTGCGTCCCGGCCAGTAACGCCCATCGGCTGCCTGACTCAATGTCCCTGAGCCACGCGGCGCTGGTGGAACCTTACTCGATTGCGCTCAATGTGCTGGATCGCATGCACGTTCATCCGGGCGACAGTCTGTTGATCTACGGCGCAGGCGTGATTGGCCTGACCCTGGTGCAGATGGCCCGGGCGCTGGGGTTGACCGACATTACTGTCACCGATGTCATTGATGCGCGTCTGGAAACCGCCAAAGCCCTGGGCGCCAGTCGCACCCTCAATGGTCAGGAGGTCGACGTTGAAGCCACGATGCGCAAGTTGACTCACGGGGAAGGTGTGCCGCTGATTGTCGACGCCGCGTGCATTCCGTCCTTGATGCCGCAAATGGTCCGGCTGGCCTCACCAGCCGGACGTATCGGCTTGCTGGGCTTCAATGCAACGCCGAGTGATCTGGTGCAACTGGAAATGATCAAGAAGGAGCTGACGCTGGTGGGCTCGCGCCTGAACAACCGCAAGTTCCCCAGGGTGATCGAACTGATTGCCAGCGGCAAATTGCAGGTGCAGGAACTGGTCAGCCATCAAGTGTCTTTCGACGAGATGCCAGCGGCCATCGACCTGATCGAAAACCATCCTGAACAGACCCGCAAGGTGCTTGTGCAGTTGAGTGAAGCGCGTCACTAGTCCGATGTAGATACGAGTGCCCCTTTGGGCACCCTCACCGAATAAACATAAAAAGCGGGAGGTTCCAATGTTTGGTCAAGGTCGTACATTAATTATCATCATGCTGTTCCTGGCAGGCGTCATTAACTACCTGGATCGCTCGGCATTGTCCGTGGCAGCCCCTTTCATCCAGAAGGACTACGGTCTGACGACGGGTGAAATGGGCATGATCTTCAGTAGTTTTTTCGTCGGCTACGCGGCGTTCAACTTTATTGGTGGCTGGGCGGCTGACCGCTACGGCGCGAAAACCACACTGCTGTTGGCGATGGTGCTGTGGTCTCTGTTCAGCGGCCTCACTGTGCTGACCGTAGGCTTTGCTTCTCTGGTGCTGATCCGCATTCTGTTCGGCATGGGTGAAGGACCACTGAGCGTTACCACGAGCAAGATGGTCAACAACTGGTACACGCCAAAACAGCGGGCTCGGGCGCTGGGTTCGTCGATGTCCGGCACGCCGCTGGGCGGTGCGATCTCCGGGCCTGTCGTGGGCTTTATCGCCATCAGCTACGGCTGGAAGGTCTCATTCATTATCATCATGATCGTGGGCCTGATCTGGGCTGCGGTCTGGTACAAGTTCGTCAAGGACAAACCTGAAGGCAAGGTTGCCGAGGAAATCCAGCGCGCCGAAGGCACGAGCGAAGTGGCTTCGTTGCCGGTGCATCCGCTGCGTTATTACCTTAAACAACCCACTGTGTTGTTCACTTCACTGGCGTTCTTTTCCTATAACTACACGCTGTTCTTCTTCCTGACCTGGTTCCCAAGCTACCTGACCATGGCTCACGGCTTGAACGTCAAGGACATGAGCATTGCCACCGTCATTCCGTGGCTGCTGGGTTTCCTGGGGCTGGCGCTGGGCGGTTTCATCTCTGACTTCGTGTTCAAGAAGACCGGGCGGATGATGTTCTCGCGCAAAGTCGTACTGGTGACCTGCCTATTGGCGTGTGCAGCCTGCATTGCGGTAGCGGGGATCGTCAAAACGCTTTATCCGGCGGTCATTCTCGTCGCACTGGCGGTGTTCTTCCTGTACCTGACCGGCGCCATCTACTGGGCGATCATCCAGGACACCGTGCCTGCTGCCCGGGTTGGTGGCGTCAGCGGCTTCATGCATTTCCTGGCGAACACCTCGGGCATCATTGGTCCGACCCTGACCGGTTTTCTGGTGCAATTCACCGGTTCGTTTACCAGTGCATTCCTGCTGGCAGGGCTGTTGACCGTCATCGGCGCGGTCTGTGTGGCGCGCTACGTCAAACCGCTAAGCGCTGCAGACACGGGTGAAGCGGCTGTGCAGGCACCGCAACATGATTCGGCCTTGAGCCATCCCAGAACATAAGGAGTGTGTCGATGCCTATTGTGAACCGCGTGCCCGCTACCGGCACTGCGTCAGAACCAGAAGCGGTCATTGGAATTGTGCATCTGGGCCTGGGGGCGTTTCATCGCGCCCATCAGGCGGTCTACCTGCAACGTCACCTCAATCGTCATGGCCAGAGCGACTGGGGAGTGTGCAGCGCCAACCTGCGCTCCAATCGTGCAGTGGTTGATCTTTTGCGTGAACAGGACTTTCGTTACCACGTTGCCGAGTACAGCGACCGCGAACAGGTGACGCTGCGTGAAATTGCTGTCCTGCGCGAAGCGTTATATGCGGGTGAGGGCGGTGATGACCTGGAGTTGCTGTTGCAGCGCATGGCCGCGCCGCAAACGCGGATTGTCACGCTCACCATCACTGAAAAAGGTTATTGCCTGAGCCCATCCACAGGGCTACTACGCCTTGAGGACCCGACGATTGCCCATGACATTGCTCATCCGCAAACGCCACGTTCGGCACCGGGCATAGTCCTCGAAGCCTTGCGCCGCCGTCGTGCTGCCGGG
The DNA here is from genome assembly GCF_055283875.1 of Pseudomonas sp. HP_14. Lineage (NCBI taxonomy): Bacteria > Pseudomonadati > Pseudomonadota > Gammaproteobacteria > Pseudomonadales > Pseudomonadaceae > Pseudomonas > Pseudomonas sp. HP_14. Next base: position 68,781 of record NZ_JBTOQI010000014.1, read on the forward strand.
ATTCCGGCGTTCACGGTGCTGTGTTGCGACAACATGCCTGATAACGGCCAGCGTACCCGGCAGGCGGTCCGCGGACTGGCGGCAGAGCAGGACCAGGAGCTGGCGCAGTGGATCGATCAGCACGTAGCGTTTCCCAGCTGTATGGTCGATCGGATTGTCCCGGCCATGACCGCCGAGTCTTTCAGTCGGCTGGAGCAGCAACTGGACTGCCATGACCCGGCAGCAATTGTGTGTGAAAGCTTTAGCCAGTGGGTCATCGAGGACAACTTTCCGCTGGGTCGCCCGGACTGGGAAGTGGAAGGCGTGCAGATGGTCGAGGACGTGCAACCCTTCGAAACGATGAAGCTGCGCATGCTCAACGGCAGCCATTCGCTGTTGGCTTACGTGGGCGTGCTGGCAGGTCATGAAACGGTATTCGAGGCGGTCAGCGACCCGCGCCTGGCGGGACTTATCGAGCACTATATGACCCAAGAAGCGGCGCCCACCCTGAACATGCCAGCGGGTATCGACCTTGCACTCTATGCCCGCGATCTTAAAGCGCGCTTTGCCAATGACAGCCTTCAACATCGGCTGCGACAGATCGCCATGGACGGTTCGCAGAAACTGCCGCAACGCTGGTTGCTGGGTGCACAGCAACTGCTCGACGACGGTCGCGACATTTCCAGCTCCGCGCTGGGCATTGCCGCCTGGATTCGTTATTGCACACAACCGACGGGGCAAGTGATTGATGACCCGTTGAGCGCCACCTTTGCTGATCTGGCGGGGCGATACGAAGGCGCATCACTGGTGGACGCGTTTCTGGCACTGGATGAAGTCTTCCCGACCGTGCTGTCGAAGCGCGCGGCCTTTCGCGACGCCGTGCATCAAGCTTATGCCTCGCTGACAGGCGACGGCTTAAACACCGTGTTGCAACGCTTTGCTGCTCATCACTAACAAGAAAGGAGAAGCACATGGAACAGACATGGCGCTGGTTCGGCCCCAAAGACCCGATTTCTCTGGCAGACGTCCGGCAAACTGGCGCGACCGGCATCGTCACTGCGCTGCACGAAGTTCCTAATGGCGAGGTGTGGCCAGTAGAAGCCATCGCCGCGCGTAAACAGATGATTGAAGCGGCTGGCCTGACCTGGTCGGTTGTGGAGAGCATCCCGGTACACGAAGACATCAAGCGCGGCTGCGGCCGACGGGACGAGTACATCGCCAACTACCAGCAGAGCGTGCGTAACCTGGCCAGCTGCGGCATCGATATCGTCTGCTACAACTTCATGCCGGTGCTGGACTGGACGCGTACTGACCTGGCGTGGGAACTGGCGGATGGAGGCTGGGCGCTGCGTTTTGATCAGACTGCATTTGCCGCGTTCGATCTGTTCATCCTCAAGCGCCCAGGGGCGCAAGCCGAGTACAGCGACGAAGATGTTCGGCAAGCCAAGGCCTATTTCGACGGGCTGAGCGACAGCCAGACCCAGGCGCTGGTCAATACGCTGATCGCAGGCCTGCCAGGCGCTGAAGAACATTACACGCTGGAAGATTTCCGCGCCTTGCTGCGCACTTACGCGGATATCGACGAAACCAGATTGCGTGAGCATCTGGGCTACTTCCTGCGTGCATTGATTCCCGTAGCAGAAGAAGTCGGCGTGCGCATGGCTATCCATCCGGACGATCCGCCCCGTGCGCTGCTCGGTCTGCCGCGTATCCTCTCTACTGCGGCCGATGCTCAGTGGTTACTGGACGCCGCGCCTAGCCAGGCCAATGGATTGACGTTCTGCACCGGGTCCTATGGCGTGCGCGAAGATAACGATCTTGTGGCGATGGCGAAGCACTTTGCGCCGTACATCTACTTCACGCACCTGCGCTCAACCCGCCGCGAAGCCGACCCGCGCAGCTTCCACGAAGCCCACCACCTGGACGGTGACGTGGACATGGTCGGCGTCATCCGTGAACTGGTCACCGAGGAGCGCAGACGCGAACGTGAAGGCGGCCCGCGATTGCCACTGCGTCCGGATCACGGTCACCAATTACTGGACGATCAGCACCGCAAGAGCAACCCTGGCTACTCGCTGATTGGTCGACTCAAAGGGCTGGCAGAGATTCGCGGGGTGGAGTTGGCAGTGCGGCAGCAGTTGGGCTGAAAGACCGTAGCGCCTGATCGTCCGGATGCGGCCCAGACCAAGCCCGGCTCCCACATGAGACCCCGATCTCATGTGGGAGCCGGGCTTGCCCGCGATTTAGGCGCCTCATATATCAAGTCAACCCAAGGCTTGGCGGAAATCCACCGTATGGAATTGATTGTGCGGCATCAATTGGATTGAAAGACCTCAGCGCCTATATCGCGGGCAAGCACCGCTCTCACAGGGGGAATTCGATCTTATGTGGGAGCCGGGCTTGGTCTGGGCCGCATCCGGACGATACAGGCGCCACCATCACTAACGCCCCGCATCCTCAGGCTCCAGCGCTTGCAGCCAACGGCCTTCCGAATGGCTCAAATGCTGGCGCATTGATGTCTGGGCGCCGAGGACGTCCTTGGTGGCAACCGCGCGCAGAATCGCCTCATGCTCGATGACCGCGGCCTCCCAGGTCGAAGCATTCTCTGAATGCTTGCTGAGGTGGGCTGAAATCGGATTATGTCGCTCATCAAACAGCGCCGTAATGATCCGCACCAGGGCCGAGTTGCCGCTCATTTTAGCCAGCCGCTGATGAAACTTACGGTCATGCTCAAGGGGCGGCAGGCCGTTGGCAATGCTTTCACGCATCGCGTCGATGCAGTCCTGCAAATAACGGTAATCGCTTTTCTTGCCATGTAAACAGGCCAGAATCACACTCTCGCCTTCGATCAGCGCACGGGCCTGCATCAGCTCCGATGGGCTCTCGCCCAAAGTGACAGCCTTACCGCCAACGTCCTTGGGGTTGGCGCGCACATAAACGCCGGAGCCCATCTTGATTTCAACGGTGCCTTCGATTTCCAGCGCAATCAGCGCTTCGCGTAGTGAGGGTCTGGACACACCCAGCAGACGTGTCAGATCCCGTTCGGGAGGCAGCCTTGAGCCGGTTTTAAAATCCGCCTGCGCGATGTAATTGCGCAGTTGATCGGCAATTTTCTGGTACGGCTTTCGGTCAGCGGCGTTGATCGGTGAAACCATGGCATCGGCGTCCATCGGAAAGTTGGCGAAGGCTACCATAGCGACCGATTACGGCGCTGCTGCTGAAGCGGTCCATGCAATAGAGGTTCAGGGCGTCATCACATCACCGCGCCGATCTGCCACGGCAAGAACTCGTTATCCCCCAAACCATTTTCTTCACTGCAGGTTTGCCGTCCGGAAGCGGTATCGAGCATCAACTGGAACAAGCGCCGGCCGGACTCTGCCACTGATTCCAGGCCATCGACAATCCCACCGGCATTGAAATCCATGTCCAGTTCCATGCGCTGGAACAGACCGGTATTGGTAGCGATCTTCAGCGACGGGGTAGGTTTGCAGCCATAGGTCGAACCCCGGCCGGTAGTAAAACAGATCAGGTTCGCGCCGCCCGCGACCTGGCCGGTAGCAGACACCGGGTCGTAGCCGGGCGTGTCCATGAACACCAGCCCGCGAGCCTTAATGGTTTCCGCGTATTGGTAAACCCCCATCAAGCCGGTAGCGCCTGCCTTGGCCACAGCGCCCAGGGATTTTTCCAGAATGGTCGTGATGCCACCGGCCTTGTTGCCAGGCGAGGGGTTGTTGTTCATGTCGCCGTCGTTGTGCTGCACGTAGGCTTCCCACCAGCGAATCCGCTCCATCAATTTAGCTGCGATGTCGGGGGCGGCGGCGCGGGCTGTCAGCAGGTGTTCAGCGCCATAAATCTCCGGGGTTTCCGAAAGAATCGCGGTGCCGCCTTGTTTGGCCAGCAGATCCACCGCTGCGCCCAGTGCCGGGTTGGCGGTGATCCCCGAGTAGCCGTCCGAACCACCGCATTGCAAACCAACGCACAGATGACTGGCGGGGACGGTTGTGCGCTTGAAGCTGTTAATGACCGGCAACATCGCTTCTATGTGGGCGATGCCGCGTTGCACGGTTTCGCGCGTGCCGCCCGCGTCCTGAATGATCAGACTGGCCTTGAGCAGTGCGGATCGATCATCCAGCTCATTCAGTAGCGGCGTGAGCTGGTTAACCTCACAACCGAGTCCAATCAACAGCACGCCGGCGAAGTTGGCGTGATTCGCGTAGCCGCTTAGCGTCCGTTTAAGAATGTCGATGCCTTCGCCTTTGGCGCCCATGCCGCAGCCGCTGCCATGGGTGATGGCAACCACGCCGTCGACATTGGGGAAGTCTTTCAGGCGTTCGGCAGAGAACGCCTGGGCGATGTGTTTGCAGGCAGTCGCGGAGCAATTGACGCTGGAAATAATCCCGATGTAATTGCGGGTACCGACGCGTCCATCGTCGCGCAGGTAACCTTCGAATGTGACCTGCTCATGGCTCAATGCTGTGGGCACGTAAGCGTTTTGCACGCTGTGTTCGGTCGTGGCGGTCGGCATCGCGAGGTTATGCACGTGCACATAGTCGCCGGGCTCGATGCGCTGGGTCGCCTGGCCGATAGTCTGGCCATATTTGAGTACCTGCTGCCCGACAGCCACGCTGCGCAGCGCAATCTTGTGGCCAGACGGAATCGACTGCCGAGAGATAAGCTGGATGCCGTCAGCGCTCAACGGCTGGCCTTCGGCGATGTCGCCCCGGGCCACAGCGACATCATCTCCGGGTGTCAAAACAAGCAAGGAGGGCTGGTTCATGGTGCGTCCTCTTCAACGGCTTTTCAGCACTCGATGATTGCTTTGACGACGCCCTGTTTCGGGTCGAGCAAGGTGGTGAACGACTCGGCCACATTCTTGAGTGTCAGCCGGTGGGTGTTCAACGCTGCGTCTGGAATCAAGCCGTTGCGCAAGCATTCTTCCACGTAGTGAAAGTCTTCTTTGGTGGCGTTACGGCTGCCCATTAACGTGGCTTCACGCTTGTGAAACTCAGGGTCGGAAAAGGTAATGGAATCCCTGACCACCGAAATCATCACGTAAGTGCCGCCGTGCGCGATGAACTCGAAGCCGCGTTCCATGGCCCGGGCATTGCCGGTGGCATCGAATACCACGTCGAAGAAATCACCCTCTGTGAGGTCAGACAGGGCCTGCTTGTCGCCTTCGCCGATTTTTACGGCCGCATGGATATTCAAATGCTGCGAACAGAACGCCAGTCGATCATCCCGGGTGTCCAGCACCGTGACCTGCGCCCCGCGCAGGTTGGCGAAGATCGCCGCTGCCATGCCAATCGGGCCGGTACCGACCACCAGCACGCGCTTGTCGGCCTGCACATTTGAGCGCCGCACCGCGTGTGCGCCGATCGACAGGAATTCGATCATGGCGGCCTGATCGAGGGACACCCCCATTGCTTTGTGCACGAACGCCTGCGGGATACTCAGGTATTCGGTGAAGGCTCCATCGCAGTGAACCCCCAGCACCTGGATACGGGTGCAGCAGTTGGTTTTTCCCTGACGGCAGGCGATGCAGGTCCCGCAGGAAAGGTAAGGCATGACGTAAACCACATCGCCAACAGCCAGCCCGCTGGTGCCGTCAGCGTCTTCGACAACCCCGGAGAATTCATGGCCCATCACGCGCGGGTAATCGAGGTAAGGCTGGTTACCGGTGTAGATATGCAGGTCAGTGCCGCAGACGCCAACGCGTTTGACACGGATCAGGACCTCTCCGGGTTGCCGGACCGGTTTGTCACGTTCAATGGCGGTCAACGATCCAGGTTCGTTACAGATGACAGTCAGCATGCTGATGCTCCTTGGTAATAGGGAAGGACACCGAACGTGCTGCGGGTGGGGAATCTATTCATCAGTGGGATCTCTTTTTGTTGTAGTCGGACAAGTGCCCGCTCGGATGATCACGGCTGAAAACTACACGCCACACATTACATTGGCAAGACCAATATAAAGACAAGCTGGATTGGACTGACCAATCGTATTTTTCCAGACAAGTGAATGCGGCATCGGACGCGCTTGTAAAACCGATGATGTGACCTTCATGATGATCAGCGGGCGTTGATCCGGCCCGAGCACTTTCAAGCACACTCGCAGGGCAAAAGGACAACAAGATGTTTGAACTGGACTACGCGCTGGCACAGGAGATAGTCGACCGGGCGATGGCCATCCTGCCGTGCAATGTCAACGTCATGGACAGCCAGGGATTGATCCTGGGCAGCGGTGAAGTCGGGCGTATCAATATCCGCCACGAGGGTGCGCAGCAGGTTTTGGCCACTCAGCAAACCGTGTCCATCGACATTCATCACGTGTCAGGCCTGAAAGGCGTTCAACCGGGTATCAACGTACCGCTCATGCATGACGGGCGATTGATTGGCGTACTGGGGCTGACGGGGGATCCGCAAGCGCTGGGCACCTACGCGCAGTTGTTGCGCATGACCGCTGAAATGCTCGTCGCTCAGCGCCATCGGGAGGATGAGCGCCAGTGGCGCAAACTGCGTATTGATGAACTCCTGTCACTGCTGCTGAGCGAAACTGGCGAACCGGCCCGGCTGCTGGATGAGGCGCAACGAATGGGCCTCAAACCTCAGCTTGCACGCACACCGATATGGATTGAACTGGCCTCGGATCACGCGATTGCAGCAGTGTGTGAATGGTTGCAAGGACGAACCGCGGACAGTTGGTGCCTGAGTTACTCTTCTAGAACACTGCTCTGGTGCCATCCCTCGACCGCGGTTATCGACCCGGAAAAGCTCCAGCAGAAAATGCAGACCCAGGGTTGGCTCGCAGACCGCCTGGCAATCGGAGTGCCTGCGCAGGACATCGTGCAACTGCGCAAAGTCTGCACCCGGGTGAAGACGCTCGCCGCTTATGGCCTGGCGGTGATGACACACGAAAAAGTTTTGCACCTGACCCGCTATCGCTTGCCGGTGATGTTGTGGGCGCATCGGGAAGAGGGCGCGACGGACGAACTACTGGCGATTATCGAGAAGGTCCGTGCCAGCGACAGCAATGGCCAGTTGATGCAGACCCTGCGCAGTTGGTGTGAACATAGCGGACAGGTTCAACAGTGCGCAGCAGCGCTGGGCTTGCACCGCAACAGCCTGCGCTATCGGATGGACCGTATCGCGGAAATCACCGGTCTTGACCTGAGCAGGCTCGATGACGTGATGACGTTGTACCTCGGTGTGCAGTTGCTTCCGGGAATTTCACTGGCTTGTGCGGGCGACCAATAAAACAATTAATTTATTGTTCTGAAGACCGAAGCGTATTAGATGCATAGGCTGTCAGCCTGAAGACACAACAAATAGATCGCCGGAGAGCGTCGATGAAGATTGTCATAGCACCTGATTCGTTTAAAGACAGCCTGAGCGCAGCCGGTGTTGCTCAAGCGATTGCGCTAGGTCTGGCGGAAGTCTTTCCCCAGGCCGAACTTGTTCAATGCCCCATGGCCGATGGCGGCGAGGGCACCGTGGATGCAGTCCTGGCGGTACTCGACGGCGAACGCCGTCAGGCTGTCGTCACCGGACCACTCGGCACTGAAGTTACGGCCTACTGGGGCTGGTTACCCGAGTCGCGTACCGCAATCATTGAAATGGCCGAGGCCAGTGGCTTGCAACTGGTGGCGGTGGCGCAACGGAATGCGTGTATCACCTCTACTGTGGGTACCGGCCAGCTGATCGTTGAAGCCCTTGATGCTGGCGCTGAGAAAATCGTCTTGACCATCGGCGGCAGCGCAACCAATGACGGCGGTGCGGGCATGCTCACTGCGCTGGGTGTGCGTTTTTATGACGCGCAAGAAAATGAAGTGCAGCCCGGTGGTTTGGCGCTGGCCGGTCTGGCGCGCATCGAGCTGAAAGGCCTGGACCCGCGTTTGCAGTCCGTCAGTTTCGAAATTGCCGCTGATGTCGATAACCCGCTGTGCGGGCCCCATGGTGCGTCATTCACCTTTGGCCGACAAAAAGGCGCGAGCCCTGAGCAAATACAATCACTGGACCACGCACTGGCCCACTATGCGGACTGCTGCGCCGCCGTGCTTGAGCACGATGTGCGGGACGAACCCGGCGCGGGAGCTGCGGGAGGCATGGGCTTTGCCGCAAAAGCGTTTCTGAAGGCGGGTTTTCGACCGGGTGTTGAAGTGGTTGCCGAGTTGGTCGGCCTGGCAGAGAAAGTCCAGGGCGCAGACTTTGTGGTCAGTGGGGAGGGCAGTTGCGACTTCCAGACCCTGAGGGGCAAAACCCCTATGGGGGTCGCCCGGATCGCACAAAAGCATGACGTTCCGGTGCTGATTCTCGCCGGCACCCTGGGTGAAGGTTATGAAGCGCTTTATCAGCACGGCATTACCGCCGCGTTTTCGGTGGTTTCAGGTCCCATGAGTCTGACTGATGCCTGTCAGGACGCCCCGCGCTTGTTGCAGCAGAGCGCCAGGGATGTCGCCCGCGTCTGGCAACTGGGGCACACGAGACCCTAGTTATCCTCGACGTTATCAATGTGCTTGAAACGCTCGATCAGAAAGTCGATCAGGCTGCGCACCCGCGCGGACAAATGCAGTTGTTGCGGATACACCGCATACACGTCAGCGCGGGTTGGCGTCTGGTCCTCAAGCACCAGCCGCAGACGGCCACTACGCACATAACGGGCTATGTCCCATTCGGCCCTGAGCAGTATGCCGAAGCCCTCCAGCGCCCAGTTCAGGGCGACTTCGCCGTCATTACAACCCAGTGCGCCATGCACCTTCACGTTGTCCGTGCGCCCGCCATTGGTAAAGCTCCACACCCCGTGAGGTGACTCGTTCTGGCGAATGAAAATGCAATTATGGTTCTGCAGTTCACTGAGCTTCTGCGGTGTGCCGTATTTCTCGAGGTACAGGGGCGAGGCACACAGCAAGCGCCGGTTGGAGGCAATCTTTCGTGCATGAAAGGCGGCGTCCGGCAGGGTTCCGAAACGAATGCCCAAATCGAAACCGTGTGCTGCCAGATCCAGAGGATGGTCACTGATTTCCAGCTGGATTTCGACTTCGGGGTACAGGGCAAAGAACGCGGCGAGGGCGGGGCCAACATGCCGACGGCCGAAGCCCAGGGATGCGTTGACGCGGATCAAGCCTTTAGGCGTCGCACGGCTGCTGCTCATCAACTGCTCAAGATCGTCGATCTGGGTCAGGATGCGCGCCGCATGAGAGAAATACAGTTCGCCCTCCGAGGTCAGGCTCATTGATCGCGTCGTACGGTTGACCAGGCGGATGCCTAGCCGCGCTTCCAGTGCGGTCAATCGCTTACTCACTGCTGGCGGGGTAACGCCCAGCTCACGCGCTGTCGCAGCAAGGCTGCCCTTGTTGGCCAACAAGTGGAAAAAAGACAAATCCAGGGTCTGGCTCATTCGTAACTCAAAGTTATTTATGTAGTGATTTGGAGTAACTCATGCCTCTTGATTCACTACATATACTCCGGTCACACCCCGTTTGGACAGTCTGGTTCGACGGGAATAACAAGAACGTGACGAGAGTGGAGTTGACGATGAGCGCATACAAAATTGCTGCAGTTCCAGGTGACGGCATCGGTGTGGAAGTCATCGCGGCAGGCGTTGAAGTGCTGCAGGCCCTGTCTGAAAAATCCGGCTTCGAACTGGCTTTCAAACACTTCGACTGGAATTCCGACAACTACCTGAAAAACGGTTACTACATTCCCGAGGGCGGCCTGGAAGAGCTGAAAACCTTCGATGCGATTTTCTTCGGTGCGGTCGGCGCACTCAACGTGCCAGACCATATTTCCCTTTGGGGCCTGCGTCTGCCCATCTGTCAGGGCTTTGATCAGTACGCCAACGTACGTCCGGCGCGAGTGCTGCCGGGGGTTAAAAGCCCGCTGCATAACGGCGAGCAGATCGACTGGGTGGTGGTGCGGGAAAACTCGGAGGGTGAATACTCCGGTAACGGTGGCCGTGTTCACCGTGGTTTGCCTGAAGAAGTCGCCACTGAAGTGTCGGTATTTACCCGTGCAGGGGTAGAGCGCATTCATCGCTTTGCGTTCGAGCTGGCGCAAAGTCGACCGCGCAAACACCTGACCATGGTCACCAAGTCCAACGCCCAGCGACATGGCATGGTGCTCTGGGACGAGATTTTCTATGAAGTTGCCAAGGACTTCCCGGACGTCAAAATCGATAAAGAACTGGTCGACGCAGTGACCACGCGAATGGTGCTGAAACCGTCGACGCTGGACGTCATCGTCGCCACCAATCTGCATGCCGACATTCTCTCGGACCTTGCCGCTGCCTTGTCCGGTAGCCTGGGCATTGCACCGACTGCGAACCTCAACCCATCACGGAAATTCCCTTCAATGTTCGAGCCGATTCACGGCTCGGCATTCGACATCACGGGCAAAGGCGTGGCGAATCCGATCGCGACGTTCTGGACCGCCGCAATGATGCTTGAACATCTGGGTGAGCCCGCAGCCGCCAAGCAATTGATGTCGGCCATCGAAGCGGTAACCGAAAGTGCCTTGCACACTCCAGACCTCGGCGGCACCGCCACTACCCGGCAGATCACCGATGCGGTGATCGCGCTGATCAAGCGCTGATTCAAAGTAGTACTGCGGCACAACGCCAAGGGGCAGTTCACTGGAGCTGACCCCTCGGCATTTCCTGACAACAATAAAAATCAGGGCCCTGTCATGAAAAGAATATTTGGCAAGCTGTACGTGCAAGTGCTCATAGCCGTCATCCTCGGCGCGCTGGTGGGCGTGCTGGTTCCGGAAACCGGTACCGCGCTCAAACCGTTGGGTGATGCGTTCATCAAACTGATCAAAATGCTCCTGGCTCCGGTGATCTTCCTCACGGTAGTGACGGGCATCGCCAAGATGGAAAACATGAAAGAGCTGGGCCGCGTCGGTTTTCGCGCCCTTATTTATTTTGAAGTGGTGTCGACCCTGGCGCTGGTGGTTGGTCTGGTGGTCGTGGATGTGTTCAAGCCAGGCGCCGGCATGAACATCGACGTCGCCACGCTGGATGCCTCCAGTCTGGCCAACTACACCACAGCGGCGAAACACACGACGTTCATGGATTTCTTCATGAACATCATTCCAGACACCATCGTCGATGCCTTCGCCAAAGGCAATGTGCTGCAAATCCTGCTGTTTTCAATACTGCTGGGTGTCGCGCTGGCTCACGTCGGGCCGCGTGGCAAACCCTTTGTCGACATGCTCGACAGCCTGATGCAGGGCATGTTTCGCATCGTCAACATGGTCATGCGTCTGGCGCCTGTCGGTGCGTTTGGTGCCATCGCCTTTACCATTGGTAAATACGGCTTTGGCTCGCTGTTTTCGCTGGGCAAATTAATGGCCTGCGTTTACCTGACCTGCATCGTGTTCGTGATCTTCGTGCTGGGGCCTATCTGCCGCTACAGCGGGTTTAGCCTGTGGAAGTTTCTCAAGTTCATCAAGGAGGAGCTGTTTACCGTGCTGGGCACCAGTTCGTCTGAGTCGGTGCTGCCGCAGATGATCTCGAAGATGGAAAAAGCCGGTGTGTCGAAACCCGTGGCCGGCATGATTATCCCGTCCAGCCTGACCTTCAACCCTGATGGACAGGCGATCTATTACACCATCGCGGCGATCTTTATTGCTCAGGCGACCAACACGCCGTTGACGCTGACCGACCAGTTGATTGTCCTGGCCGTATTGATGTTTACGTCCAAAGGATCTGCGGGCGTTACCGGTTCTGGCTTTATCATTTTGGCGGCGACGCTGTCTTCGCTGGGCACGATTCCGGTGGCGGGGATGGTCTTGTTGCTGGGTGTTGATCGGTTCATGTCCGAGGCACGGGCGATCACCAACACCATTGGCAACGGCGTCGGCACCATGGCCATCGCCAAATGGGTAGGCGCGCTGGACACGGTGAAGATGAACAAAGCGCTTAATGGTGAACCCGAGGACACGAAGCCTGTTAGACAGCCTGAGAATGTGGCGGCTTATCCCAATACGGAGAGCAGTCCATTGGTGGATGGCCTCGAAAGGGCGAGGCGCCTGTCCTAGGTTTTGTGTAATTCCAGAAGCGTATGGCTTCTATCGAACAACATGCACTCCCTTGAACCGGGGTGCATGTTCCAGGCGATCAACCCGCGCCGTCGCGACGCGAACATTTGTCCTGTAGGAGCGCACGAGCAACGCGAGGCCGCGATGGCGACCTGTCTCATACACCGCCATCGCTGGCCTCGTAACCTCGGTGAGCGCCTACAGGTCAGTGGTTTCCCGGGCCACAGCACGCAGGTATGGACGTATCATTCAGCTATCTGCGAAAACACTTCTTTGGCCGCAAACAGCCCGTTAAGCGCGGCGGGGAAACCTGCATACACAGCCATCTGGATGATGATTTCGACAATCTCCTGCTCGGAGCAGCCAACATTACGTGCACCGTGGATGTGTACCTTGAGCTGTGGCGCTGCATTGCCCAATGCCGTGAGCGCCGCGACAACGGCAAGCTCTCGGGTCTTGAGGTCCAGACCTGGCCTTGAGTAAATATCGCCAAACGGAAACTCGATAAGCAGTCGTGCGAAATCCGGAGCAATATCCTTCAGGCTCTCAATGACATTTTCACCCGCCTGACCATCGATCTCTTTAAGCTTCGCCAAGCCTCTGACATAACGTTGGTTTTCCATGGGTCTCTCCTGAGATGAACTGTGACTGGCACCTTAGGCGGGGCCTTGGCTTTTGATCCAATACTCTTTCGGTGATACCTTTTCGGTATGAATGAAGCCATCGATCTGCGGCAGTTCCGGTACTTCCTTGCCCTCAGCGAGGAACTCAACTTTGGGCGTGCCGCGACGCGCCTGAATATTTCCCAGCCACCGCTAAGTCGACAAATCCGCCAGCTGGAAACCCTGCTCGGCGTCGATTTGTTCGTGCGGACCACAACCGGCGTCACCCTGACCCAGGCGGGCCTGGCGTTCGTGCCAGAGGCCAAACGAACACTGGCACAGGCCGCGAAAGCGGTGGCGATTGCTCAAGCGACGATTGAGGATGAGTGCGATCAATTGCGGGTGGGATACACCACGGTGTTTGATCGCAGCGTCATTCCCGATGTGTCCGGGCCGCTATACGTGCGCTATCCGGGCGTGCGAATGACCATGGCGGGCAAGCACTCGATCAGCCTCGTGCGGGACATCAGCAATGGCGTAATAGATGTGGCTTTCATCGGCTTGCACACCGAGACCAAAGGCCTGAATGTCGAGACACTGCTGGAAGAGCCAGTGGTGGTTGCACTGCCCGCCAGCCACCCCCTTGCCCGCAAGCGCAGGCTGGACTTTTCAGACCTGGCTGACGAGGCGATATTCCGCTTCGAGCGGCGACTGAACCCCGGGTTTTATGATCATTGTCAGGCGGTTTTTGAGCGACACAACTTCAAGCCGCGCACGATTCCTGAACCCGACGACCATCACATCCTGCTCGGCCTGATTGCCGAGGGGCAGGGCATCGCGTTCGTTTCCGCCTCACTCCAGAATGTCACACGGCGCGGTGTGGTCTTTCGCCCCCTCAAGAATCAGGCGAGCGAGCTGTCCAGCGGGATCGCCGTAGTGTGGAACGCCCGCAAGTCGTCGGCAGTTCTGGATTATTTCCTCGAACTTGTGCGGATCAACGCGAAGCCGAAATGAGTCTGATCAGGCGCGGAATCTGCCCATTTGCGCCAGGGTGGATCATCGTTGGCACTTGATTGGTGCGCAGGTCGTTTTGCACAAGAAAAACTGATCGTTGCGGTGTAAAAAACCCGTTTGTCACACCTTGGCGTGTCGACGGATCATTTCTTCATTCTTGATCAATGGAGAACATGATGAGTACGACGCAAACTACACAGGCGCTGTCCGACTCGGCACCTGTTGCATCTTCAGCGCCTGTTGCCTCGGGCAAGAAAATGAGCCGCCTGGCGGCTGCCAGTACGATCGGCACGACGCTGGAGTGGTATGACTTCACGGTCTACAACCTGATGGCGGCGCTGGTCTTCAATGCGATCTTCTTTCCCTCTTTCGATCCGCTCACCGGCACCATTCTCGCGTTTTCAACCTATGCCGTCGGTTACATCTCACGACCTCTCGGTGGCATTGTCTTTGGTCATCTGGGCGATAAGCTCGGCCGTCGTTTTGTGCTGGTCACCACGCTGGTATTGATGGGCGTGGCCACAGGCCTGATGGGCTTGTTGCCCACTTACGCCGCGTGGGGGATCTGGAGTCCGATTCTGCTGGTGGCATTGCGCTTCGTGCAGGGCGCGGCGATTGGCGGCGAATGGGCGGGCGCGGTTTTGCTCTCCATGGAGCATGGTGCGCAGCATCAGCGTGGTCGTAATGCGTCCTTTACGCAGGTAGGCCCTTCGTGCGGTACGTTGCTGGGCACCGGCTTCATTGCGTTGGTTTCCTGGGGGCTGAGCCCCGAAGACTTCCAGTCGTGGGGCTGGCGCATTCCGTTCCTGTCCAGTGTCGCACTGGTGATCTTTGGCCTCTGGCTGCGTCGCGGGGTGGAAGAAACCCCGGTTTTCAAGGAGATCGAAGCACACAACGCAACGGCAAAAACGCCGATCAAGGAAGTCTTCAGTAACCACTGGCGTCGACTCCTGCTGGCAGGCGGTGCACGTGTCGGGTCGGATGTTCTTTACGCACTGGTTGTAGTGTTCACGCTGACCTACGTGACGACGGTTTTGCATTTGCCGCGACCTCTGGCGCTCACCGCAACGATGATTGGCGCGGGGCTGAACGCGATTTGTGTGCCGCTGTTCGGCATTCTCTCCGACAAGATCGGCCGCCGTCCCGTTTACATCGGCGGCGCGCTGTGTGCGATGGTCTGGGCTTTTGTATTCTTCAAACTGATGAACACAGCCGAGCCTCTGTCGATTTGCATCGCAGTCGTCGTGGGCCTGGTCATTCACGCCGCGATGTACGGCCCGCAAGCCGCGTTCGTAACCGAACAGTTTCCGACCCGGGTGCGCTACGCCGGTTCGTCGCTGGCCTACACTCTGGCGGGCATCATCGGCGGTGGCTTCGCTCCGCTGATCATCGCCAGCCTGTACAAGTCTTACAACTCGACACTGGCTGTTTCGTTGTATGTGTGTGCAGCGCTGAGCATTACGTTGATTGCGCTGATCTGCGCCAGAGAGACAGCGGGTAAGCCGTTGGAGAAATAGCCTGTAAGGTGCAGGCATAGAGAAAGCCCCCAAGCCTGTGGCCGGGGGCTTTTTTGTGGGCGGCGTGCGATAGATATAAACCCTCGGAGTCACGAGTCTCTTGACCTCGATAGGCTAGATATCCCACTTGCTGCACGAGGCGGGCATCACATCAATGATGGACCTGCAGTGTTTTTCTATCGGTAGGAGCGGGGGGGGGGGGGGGGGGGGGGGGGGGGGGGGTCGGGTGGTTGCTACTGGGTGAGGCGCAACGGGCGGGCGGGCCGCCCGCCGGGCCGAGCAAAGGGAAACAGGAGGACGAGGG
>NZ_JBTOQI010000015.1:0-79020 GCF_055283875.1 Pseudomonas sp. HP_14
TGCGTGGGTGTGCGCCTGCGCCCCGCTGGTGCGGGGGGGGCGCGACCCGCCCCCCACGCCCCCCCGCCCCCCCCCCCCCCCCCCCCCCGTCGGCCCCCCCCCCCCCCCCCCCCCCCCCCCCACAGGGTTTATGCTTAATCAGTTAAATCGCAGCCAATGCTAAACTCCCGCCCTTCATCCAGCGGTCCCTTCCTTGTGTCTATCGCCCCCATTCACTGGCAACCCAACGCTCCCCTCCAGCGGCTGAACCTGCCTTGGCTCGCCAGTGCCGGGGTCGAGGTTGCGGTCCTGCGTCTTGACCTCATCGACCCGCTGATCAGCGGCAACAAGTGGTTCAAGCTTGCTCATCACCTGAGGGCCGCCAGTGAGATCAGCGCCAATGGCGTCATCAGCCTTGGCGGCGCGCATTCCAACCATCTGCATGCCTTGGCTGCAGCGGGCAAGCGATTTGGCTTCGCGACGGTCGGCTTGTTGCGCGGTCATCCTGTGCAAACGCCCACCACCGTGGACCTGCAAGCGTTCGGTATGCACCTGCACTGGCTGGGCTATGGTGGTTATCGCGCGCGGAATGAACCGGACTTCTGGCCGTCGTGGCTGAAGCAATACCCTGATTTCTATCCGGTCCCGGAAGGCGGCGGAGGTTTGCCCGGCGCGCTTGGTTGCGCGGAGTTATTGGAGATGGTGCACGACCAACTGAGCGTCATGGGCTGGAGTAGTTACCACGGTTGGTGGCTGGCCGCCGGGACGGGCACGACGCTGGCTGGACTGGTGTTGGCCGAGCAGGGCGCGCGTCCAGTGTATGGCGCCATGGCAGTACCTGATGATCATGGGGTTGAGCAGAATGTCACAGCAATTCTGGCCCATCGCAAAACCGGTAGGAGCGAACTGGTTCGCGAAGCGTCTAGCCTGACACACCGCCTCGCGAACAAGTTCGCTCCTACCGATGACTACATCCTCATCAACGCCTCCCGTGGCGGCTTCGCCAAAACCGACCCCCACTTGCTGGATTTCATCACCACCAGCGAATCTCAAAGCAGTATTCCCCTCGAACCGCTGTACACCGGCAAGGCGCTGCTGGCCCTGCACGATGAGGTGCTCGCCGGACGTTTTTCGGCGGGCACCCGGCTGATTTTCGTCCACACCGGCGGCTTGCAAAGTCGTCGGGCGATGGGCTTGTAAGCTTTGATTTAAAGCCTTTGGCATGAATCATGCGCTGTCGAACCACGGTGGGGTCGGTCCTGACTATGCGGATGACACTTTTGGAGTAAGCCGCTTCAGCGACTGTCCCGATAATCGATAGCTTCCTGATGAAATGTCGAGGTCCAGCATGACAAGCGCCGCTACGGAACAAGTCAGCCCCAAAACGCTGAGAAAAGTGATTGTCGCCGCCGCCATCGGCAACTTCGTCGAATGGTTCGACTTCGCCGTTTATGGCTTTCTGGCGACTGCGATCGCCCAGCAGTTTTTCCCCAGTGGCGATGCCAGCGCTGCGCTGCTGAAAACCTTCGCGGTGTTCGCCGTGGCGTTCGCATTCCGGCCATTGGGAGGGATTTTCTTCGGTATGCTCGGCGACCGGATTGGCCGCAAACGCACTCTGGCAATGACCATTTTATTGATGGCCGCTGCCACGACCTTGATTGGTCTGCTACCGACCTACGCCGCCATCGGCGTGATGGCGCCGATTCTGCTGACGTTGATTCGCTGCGCTCAGGGCTTTTCAGCAGGCGGTGAATACGCCGGTGCCTGCGCCTACCTCATGGAACACGCTCCCAGTGACAAGCGAGCCTGGTATGGCAGTTTTGTCCCGGTCTCGACCTTTTCTGCGTTCGCTGCCGCAGCCGTCGTCGCCTACGCCCTTGAGGCATCACTTTCCCCGGAGGCCATGGGCAGTTGGGGCTGGCGCTTGCCGTTCCTGATCGCTGCACCGCTGGGGCTGGTCGGCTTGTACCTGCGCTGGAAACTGGACGAAACACCGGCGTTCCAGGCAGTGACCCAGGAACATGACGTCGCCCATTCGCCCCTCAAGGAAACCCTGCGCAACCACGGCGCGGCGATCTGCTGCCTGGGTGCGTTTGTGTCACTGACGGCGCTGTCGTTCTATATGTTCACCACGTACTTTGCCACCTACCTGCAAGTCGCGGGTGGTCTCAGCCGGGCGACGGCGTTGCTGGTGTCGTTGATTGCGTTGCTGTTTGCGGCAGCGATCTGCCCGTTGGCCGGGTTGTATTCCGACAAGGTGGGGCGCCGCAAGACGGTCATGACGGCCTGCGCGCTGTTGATCGTGGTGGTCTTTCCGTCTTTCCTGATGGCCAGTTCCGGTTCGTTCGCTGCCTCTATTGTCGGCGTGATGTTGCTGGCGGTCGGTGCAGTGTTGTGTGGTGTGGTGACAGCGGCGCTGCTCTCGGAAACCTTCCCGACCCGCACTCGTTATACCGCTTCGGCAATCACCTACAACATGGCTTACACGATCTTTGGCGGTACCGCGCCGTTGATGGCAACCTGGTTGATCACCACGACGGGCAGTAATCTGTCACCCGCGTTTTACCTGATCGCGATTGCGTTGTTGGCATTGGCAGGTGGGTTGGCGCTGCCGGAAACCTCGCGGATATCGCTGCATGACGTGCCGACGGGGGAGAAGGGCGTGGCTGTTGGGGCCACGGCTTGACTGGCTGCTGTAAAAGAAAATACAGCGACTGAATTGAAATGCATTTTCTGTAGGAGCTGCCGAAGGCTGCGAAGCATTTATCCAGGCACACTGCCATCGCAGCCTTCGGCAGCTCCTACAGGTCCAATGTTTGCCGCCCGGCAAGGGAGGCAGGATGCGGTCATGCAAAATCAGATTTCGCGTTCATTCTACGCAACAATATGTAGCGGCCATGCCCCAAAAAATGGCACATTGGCGGACCTTGTGCCGCTGACATATTTTGCAATATCCAGGTCGTGGCACATCCAATAGCTTCGCGGATGAACTCCATGGACGTCAGTAACTCCCCCACCAGTGCAATTCCCGCTGCAACCCCTACGCCTTCCAGTACCAGCAGTCCGCTGGTCATGCGCATCATTGGTGCTGTGGCACTGGCGCATCTGGTTAACGACCTGATTCAGGCGGTATTGCCGTCGATCTACCCACTGCTCAAGGAAAGTTACGGCCTGACGTTTACTCAGGTTGGATTGATCACCCTGACGTTCCAGATCACTGCTTCATTGCTGCAGCCATGGGTGGGTTATTACACCGACCGTCATCCCAATCCGCTGGTGCTGCCGGTGGGCTCGCTGTGCACACTGATTGGCATTTTGATGCTGGCCGTGGTGGGCAGCTTCCCGATGATTCTTCTGGCCTCGGCCCTGATCGGCATTGGCTCCTCGACCTTCCACCCGGAAGCTTCGCGTATTGCGCGGCTGGCCTCAGGCGGGCGGTTCGGCCTGGCGCAGTCGACCTTTCAAGTGGGCGGCAATACCGGCTCGGCATTCGGCCCGTTACTGGCGGCGGCGATCATCATCCCTTTCGGCCAGGGGCATGTGGCCTGGTTCGGGCTGGTCGCGCTGTTTTCCGTTGGATTGCTGTACGCGATCAGCCGCTGGTACCGCGCGCATTTGAGCCTGTTCAAGCTCAAACAAGGTCAGGCCGCGAGCCATGGCTTGTCGAAAGGCCGGGTCACTGGCGCACTGGTCGTGCTGGCATTCCTGATCTTTTCCAAGTTCTTCTACATGTCGAGCATCACCAGTTACTTCACCTTCTATCTGATCGAGAAGTTCGACCTGTCGGTGGCCAACTCCCAGCTGTATCTGTTCCTGTTCCTCGGTGCAGTGGCAGCGGGCACGTTCTTTGGTGGGCCGATTGGTGACCGGATCGGCCGTAAAGCGGTGATCTGGTTCTCGATTCTGGGCGCTGCGCCGTTCACCCTTGCGTTGCCTTACGCTGATCTGTTCTGGACAAGCATTCTGAGCGTGATCATCGGCTTCATTCTGGCCTCGGCGTTTTCCGCCATCGTGGTCTACGCCCAGGAGCTGGTGCCGGGTAATGTCGGCATGATCGCCGGGATCTTTTTCGGCCTGATGTTTGGCTTTGGTGGTATTGGCGCGGCTTTGCTGGGCTATCTGGCGGATAGCCACGGCATTCTGTTCGTCTACAACCTGTGTTCCTACCTGCCGCTGCTGGGGATCATGGCGATTCTGCTGCCGCGCACTAAAAAAGCCGCTTGAGGATCATGCGGGCGACACAGGTAACGTAATGGATTGAATCGTATTGCTCGTGTCACCCAGCCTTGGCCAGATGTCGGAAACCAGAAACACCCGTTCGGCTTCCTCCCATTCGCTGCTGCCGTTTTCCACCATTCTTACCAACAGTTGCGCCGGGGCCAGTGGATCCAGCTGAGTCAGCCAGTCTTGCAACTGCGAATCTGTCCAGGCTTCGGGGTAATGGGCGGGTGCGAGCCAGGCGTGTCTAGGCAGTAACTGCCAGCGGCCTTCGGGCCGTTGCGCGACAAATGCGTGCCAATCCTTTTGATGCAGCCAACTGCCCCGCAAGTGCTGGTGATGGACGCCTTGCGGAGAATCAGTCTGGCCGGGCCACGGATACAGCAGATAGCCGCCAAGCCACAGTTGGGCATCGAACGTTTCTATACCCAGTGCGGCAAGTAGCTCACGACTTTCCGGCCGTGCGGAAATCGGCAGTTGATGTTGGCTCAGATGGGCAAGTTTGAGGTCAAGTCGATCATGGCAGCCTGGTCCCAGCCATTGCGACGAATCGCTGCCGTTACCTTGTTGCGGACCTAGATAGAGTTTTATCGCCAGCTCCACATGGTGCACACCGTCGGCATCGCGCAGCAACATGTCCAGTTCACCCAGGGTTTGTCCGCCATTGCGAATTGGCAGGTTGGCTGCAACCATTTCGACACCGGGCGCCTGAGCCACTGCAAATTGCCATAAACGCTCGTAATACACGCCCAGCCGACGGGTTGCGCTCAATGCCAGCCAGTGGAGCAGGGCACGGCTGTCCTGATCGAGCAGGAACAGAAAATCCGCCAATTGCTGCGGCTCCCGCACCCAGTCACTGGCCGTCAGCGGATGGCGCTGGGGCCACGGCGTCTGCTCCAGCATCGGCGGCGCCAGAATCACCCACGCCAGATCCCGCACGTGTGGCGTGCGTAACTGGCGGGGCAGGTGGGTGAGGCTGGGAAAAAGAGTCATGGGCGCAGGATAGCCTTAACTGGCAGTCACTGGTCAAAGTAGGAGCTGCCGAAGGCTGCGATCGGCCGGGAACCGGGCGTTTAATCAGACCTGTGGAAGGTCGTTCCGACCTTTTCGCAGCCTTCGGCAGCTCCTACAGGGTGAACATCCGGGAACGATCAATTGCCGCTACCCCGGCCTTTCGCCCATAATCCCTGTCTTTAAGCCGCATCAAACCCCGCAGGAGCCCCATGGAGCAGTTTCGTAATATCGGCATCATCGGCCGCCTGGGCAGTGTTCAGGTGCTCGATACCGTGCGCCGACTCAAGAGATTCCTGCTGGAACGGCACCTGCACGTCATTCTGGAAGACACCATCGCCGAGGTTTTGCCCGGCCATGGCCTGCAAACCTCATCGCGCAAGATGCTCGGCGAAGTCTGCGATATGGTCATCGTGGTGGGTGGTGATGGCAGCCTGTTGGGTGCCGCCCGTGCGCTGGCCAAACACAACGTGCCGGTGCTGGGTATCAACCGTGGCAGCCTGGGCTTCCTGACCGATATTCGCCCTGACGAGCTGGAAGTCAAAGTCGCCGAAGTGCTCGATGGCCATTATCTGGTCGAGAACCGCTTCCTGTTGCAGGCCGAAGTCCGCCGTCACGGCGAAGCCATCGGTCAGGGCGACGCGCTCAACGATGTCGTGCTGCATCCCGGCAAGTCGACTCGGATGATCGAATTCGAGATCTACATCGACGGCCAGTTTGTGTGCAGCCAGAAGGCCGATGGCCTGATCGTCGCCACGCCTACCGGGTCAACTGCCTATGCGCTGTCCGCTGGCGGGCCGATCATGCATCCCAAGCTGGATGCGATCGTCATTGTGCCGATGTACCCGCACACCTTGTCCGGTCGACCTATCGTGGTTGATGGCAACAGCGAGCTGAAAATCGTAGTGTCCAAGGACATGACGATTTATCCGCAGGTCTCGTGCGACGGCCAGAACCACTTCACCTGCGCACCGGGCGACACCATCACGGTCAGCAAGAAATCGCAGAAGCTGCGTCTGATTCACCCCCTTGATCACAACTACTATGAAGTCTGTCGCACCAAGCTTGGCTGGGGTAGCCGACTTGGTGGTGGAGGCGACTGATGCTCGATCCCGCGCGTAGCTACGATTTGATCGGTGACGTGCATGGTTGTGCCCATACGCTGGAGAAACTGCTCAGCGTGCTGGGTTATCGCTTTCAGGCGGGCGTCTGGCGCCATCCTGAACGCATCGCGTTATTTCTCGGTGACATCATTGACCGCGGCCCGTTGATTCGCGAATCGCTGCATATCGTGCGTGACATGGTCAAGGCGGGTCACGCGCTGTGCATCATGGGTAACCATGAGTTCAACGCGCTGGGCTGGCACACCCCGGCCCCGCCGGAGAGTGGCAAGCAGTTCGTACGCGAGCACTCGCTGCGTCACAGCAAACTCATGGGCGAGACTCTGACCCAGTTCGAACACTATCCGGATGAGTGGAAGGAGTTCGTCGACTGGTTCTACGAGCTGCCACTGTTCATGGATGCCGGACGCTTCCGGGTTGTGCATGCCTGCTGGGATGCCAGCCTGATCACTCCGCTGATCACCATGCATGGCGGCGGCTGCATCAATCAGCAGTTCGTTCAGGCGTCGGCGGTGCAGGGCAGTTTTGCCTGCGCGGTCTTTGACCGTTTACTGCGTGGCACGGACATGCGGCTGCCTCATGGCATAACGCTGACCGGCGGTGATGGCCTTACTCGCGAGTTTTTCCGCACCAAGTTCTGGGAAGACGATCCGCAAACCTACGGTGACGTGGTGTTCCAGCCCGACGCATTGCCTGAAGGCGTGGCCAAGACGCCCTTGTCCACCACTGAAAAGAATGCCTTGCTGCGCTACGGCGCCGATGAACCGATGCTGTTTGTCGGCCATTACTGGCGCAGCGGCATCCCTGCTCCGATCCGGCCAAACCTGGCCTGCCTGGACTACAGCGCCGTGCTCTACGGCAAACTGGTCGCCTACCGGCTTGACCAGGAAACCTGCATTGATCCGGACAAGTTCGTCTGGGTTGATGTTGAACGTCCCGAGGCTGTTTGATGAGTCCTGTTGCTGTATTACGTCTGCCGTTGACCACCGACCTGAGTGGCTTCGTCAGTTTGTTGAATCGCCTGCGCGTGCCTCACCGGGTTAGCGAAGAGGCGGGTGAGCAAGTGCTATGGGTGCCGGATACGCCGCAACTGGCGGACGATATCCGGGCTCTGTATCAGCAATACCCGGAAGGCGACGAGCATTATCAGCTGCCACCGGGCGAGCAGAGTACCAAGGCTCCACGGCCCGGTTTTGTTCAGCAATTGCGTAAGAGCCCGGTTACCACGCTGGTGCTGCTGGCTTCATTGATCGTTGGCGCGATCACGCTGCTGGGGGAGAACCTTGACGCGGTGCGCTGGCTGACGTTTCTCGATTTTCGCGTGCATGGCGAGTACGCCACGTTTCTACCGCCCGGCGACAGCCTGGCCGCCGGTCAATGGTGGCGAATCGTCACGCCGATGCTGATTCACTTCGGCATCCTGCATCTGGCCATGAATGCAATGTGGTACTGGGAGCTGGGCCGCCGTATCGAATGGCGTCAGGGCAGCCTGCATCTGCTCGGTCTGACCCTGCTGTTCAGTGCAGTTTCCAACACCATTCAATATCAGTTCGGCGGTGCCAGCCTGTTCGGTGGCTTGTCCGGCGTTCTGTATGGCCTGCTGGGTCATTGCTGGATCTTTCAATTGCTGGCACCCAACCCCATCTATCGTTTACCGCGCGGTGTGCTGGTGATGATGCTGGCCTGGCTGGTGCTGTGTCTTTCAGGATTGGTCAGCATGCTGGGTTTTGGCGAAATCGCCAACGGTGCCCATGTCGGCGGGCTGATCATGGGTTGTTTAACAGGTCTGATTGGCGGGGCAATTGCCCGGGTCAGAGCCTGATTTTGAATGCTGGTTAATTAAGAGTCAGGAGTGCGCTATGTCCTCTTTTGCCGAAATGATTGAAAACATCACCCCGGACATCTACGAAAGCCTGAAGCTGGCTGTGGAAATCGGGAAATGGTCCGATGGCCGCAAACTGACTCAGGAACAGCGTGAGTTGTCCTTGCAGGCCTTGATTGCCTGGGAAGTGCAGAACCTGCCGGAAGACCAGCGCATCGGTTACATGGGCCCGCAGGAGTGTGCGTCCAAGTCCACGACCGTGCCGAATATCCTGTTCAAGTCGGATGCTATCCATTGATTGAGATTGGTCGCGGAGCCGTTAATAAAATGTCGGCGCGTCTGGACGCGTCGGCGGTGCAGTATGCGTTTCGTCTGGGTGACACGGAGATTCCGGTCAACCCGCTGATTGGCAAAACAGTCCGTCTGGAGTTCCTTGGCGCTATCCATTGCAGCCATTGCGGACGCAAGACCAAGTCCAGCTACAGCCAGGGTTATTGCTACCCGTGCATGCTGAAGCTGGCGCAGTGCGACATCTGCATCATGAGTCCGGAAAAGTGCCACCACGAGCACGGCACGTGTCGTGATCCGGCGTGGGGCGAGCAATTCTGCATGACCGATCATGTGGTCTACCTGGCCAACTCGTCGGGCGTCAAAGTCGGCATTACCCGCGCCACGCAGTTGCCAACCCGCTGGCTGGATCAGGGCGCCAGTCAGGCGTTGCCGATCCTGCGGGTTGCGACCCGCCAGCAATCCGGTTTCGTCGAAGACCTGTTGCGCAGCCAGGTCGCCGACCGCACTAACTGGCGGGCGTTGCTCAAAGGCGACGCACAGCCTGTGGACCTGGCCGCCATTCGCCAGCAACTGTTCGACAGTTGCGCCGAAGGCCTGGCCGGGCTGCAAGAACGATTTGGCTTGCAGGCCATCCAAATGCTGCATGACGTCGAACCGATCGAGATCCGCTACCCCGTAGAGGCGTACCCGACCAAGATCGTCAGCTTCAATCTGGACAAGAACCCGATCGCTGAAGGCACATTGCTGGGGATCAAGGGCCAGTACCTGATCTTCGACACCGGCGTGATCAATATTCGTAAATACACGGCTTATCAGCTCGCCGTGCATCAGTAAGAGGACTCATCATGCGCACCGAACAACCGCAAATGATTTACCTGAAGGACTATCAGGCCCCTGAGTACCTCATCGACGAAACGCACCTGACGTTCGAGCTGTTCGATGACCACTCGCTGGTTCACGCGCAATTGGTGATGCGCCGCAATCCCGAGCGTGGCGCGGGTTTGCCGCCGCTGGTGCTGGACGGTCAGTTGCTGGAACTGCTGTCGGTCAAGCTGGGCGACGTCGAACTGAGCGCTGCTGATTACCAACTGACCCCGGACCACCTGACCCTGCACCCTACGGCCGAGTCGTTCACGGTCGACACCAGCGTGCGTATCCATCCGGAAACCAACACCGCACTGGAAGGGCTGTACAAGTCCAGCGGCATGTTCTGCACCCAGTGCGAGGCCGAAGGCTTCCGCAAGATCACCTATTACCTTGACCGTCCGGACGTGATGAGCAAGTTCACCACGACCCTGAGCGCCGACAAGCACAACTTCCCGGTCTTGCTCTCCAACGGCAACCCGATTGCCAGCGGGCCGGAAGATGACGGTCGCCACTGGGCGACTTGGGAAGACCCGTTCATGAAACCGGCGTACCTGTTTGCGCTGGTGGCTGGTGATTTGTGGTGCGTCGAAGACAAGTTCACCACCGTGAGCAACCGCGAGGTGACCCTGCGTATCTATGTCGAGCCGGAAAACATCGACAAATGCCAGCACGCCATGACCAGCCTGAAAAAGTCCATGCGTTGGGATGAAGAAGCCTACGGTCGTGAGTACGATCTGGATATCTTCATGATCGTCGCTGTGAACGACTTCAACATGGGCGCCATGGAGAACAAGGGTCTCAACATCTTCAACTCCAGCGCCGTGCTGGCCCGCGCCGAAACCGCCACCGACGCCGCGCACCAGCGGGTCGAGGCCATCGTCGCCCACGAATATTTCCACAACTGGTCGGGCAACCGCGTGACCTGTCGTGACTGGTTCCAGCTGTCGTTGAAAGAAGGCTTTACGGTTTACCGCGATGCGGGTTTCTCGTCAGATATGAACTCGGCCACGGTCAAGCGCATTCAGGACGTGGCGTACCTGCGTACCCACCAGTTCGCCGAAGATGCCGGTCCGATGGCCCACGCCGTGCGCCCGGACAGCTTCATCGAGATTTCCAACTTCTACACCCTGACCGTGTACGAAAAGGGATCGGAAGTCGTTGGCATGCTTCATACGCTGCTCGGCGCACAAGGCTTCCGCAAAGGCAGTGATCTGTACTTTGAGCGTCACGACGGCCAGGCCGTCACCTGCGACGACTTCATCAAGGCCATGGAAGACGCCAATGTCGTCGACCTGACCCAGTTCAAACGCTGGTACAGCCAGGCCGGTACGCCGCGTCTGGCGGTCAGCGAGTCCTATGACAGCGCTGCCAAAACCTATAGCCTGACCTTCCGCCAGAGCTGCCCGACCACACCGGGTCAGCCTGGCGAGAGCAAAAAACCGTTCGTGATCCCGGTAGAACTGGGCTTGCTGGACAAGCAGGGCGGTGAAATTCCGTTGCGCCTGCAAGGCGAAGACGCTGCCGCTGGCAACACGCGGGTGATTTCCGTCACCGAAGCCGAGCAGGCATTCACCTTTGTGGACATCGCCGAACAGCCATTGCCGTCGCTGCTCCGCGGTTTCTCGGCCCCGGTGAAACTCAGCTTCCCGTACAACCGCGATCAGTTGATGTTCCTCATGCAACATGACAGCGACGGCTTCAATCGCTGGGATGCGGGCCAGCAACTGTCGGTGCAGGTGCTGCAGGAATTGATTGGGCAGCATCAGAAAGGCCAGCCGCTGGTACTCGATCAGCGGTTGATTACTGCGCTGGGTACGGTGTTGGCTGATACTTCGCTGGATCAGGCCATGATTGCCGAAATGCTTTCTTTGCCGGGTGAAGCCTATCTGACCGAAATCAGTGAAGTGGCTGACGTCGATGCTATCCATGCCGCTCGCGAGTTCGTGCGCAAACAGCTTGCCGACAGCCTTTTCGACGCTCTGTGGGCGCGCTACACGGCTAATCGCAAGGTGTCGAAAGCCACTGAATACGTGGCTGAAGCCGAGCATTTCGCCCGTCGCGCCCTGCAAAACATTGCCCTGTCGTACCTGATGCTCAGTCAGAAACCGGAAGTGCTGGCCGCGACTATCGAGCAGTTCGATACCGCCGACAACATGACCGAGCGCCTGACGGCCCTTGCGGTGCTGGTCAACTCGCCGTTTACCGCCGAGAAGGACAAGGCGCTGGCGGTGTTTGCCGAGAACTTCAAAGACAACCCGCTGGTCATGGATCAATGGTTCAGCGTTCAGGCAGGCAGCCCGTTGCCTGGCGGTCTTGAGCGGGTCAAGGCGTTGATGCAGCACCCGGCATTCAACATCAAGAACCCGAACAAGGTCCGTGCGCTGATTGGCGCGTTTGCTGGCCAGAACCTGATCAACTTCCATGCTGCGGACGGCTCCGGCTACCGTTTCCTGGCCGATCTGGTGATCCAGCTCAATGGCTTCAACCCGCAGATCGCCTCGCGCCAATTGGCACCATTGACCCGCTGGCGCAAATACGACAGCAAACGTCAGGCACTGATGAAGGCCGAACTGGTACGCATCCGTGACTCGGGTGAGCTGTCCAGCGACGTGTTCGAAGTGGTAAGCAAAAGCCTCGCCGAGTAAAAACACCGGTTGATGAAAGGGCCCTCCGCGCAAGCGGCGGGCCCTTTTTTATGGCGTTAATCCGGTCCCAGTGGATTGCGGCGGGTGCGTTCACGGCACCTGCGCCGTCAGGACTACGATCTTCTTGGGTTCCTGCAGGCCGAACCGTCAAACCCGGCCTACACTGGCAATGAATTATCCCCTGTAGGTGCTGCCGAAGGCTGCGAGTCGATTTATCTGACCCAGCGCTTTCGCAGCCTTCTGCAGCTCCTGCAGGGGAGAGGGTTCCAGGCCTGCATCACCCCAACTGATAATCCACCAATCACACAAGAGGCCTCGACCAAAGATAACTATATGTCGATTGTCATGCGTTTCCAAAGCTGGATAGGATAGGTCGGCTTCCAGAAGTCCAAGGCTAGAGCGCTTCGCCAAGGCTTTCTGATAAAAGTCGCCTAATAAAAATAATGGAAAGGGGACGCTTCATGAGTGAGCCTGCAAATCGGCGCACACAGTCCGGTGGGGATTCGGCAGTCGGACAGCCATTGGCATTACGAATGGGCAAGCCCTTGGCGACAGCCTGGTCGCTGTGCGCAATCATGGCTTTATCAAGTCTGGCCATGCCATCAATGGCGGCCACCGAAAGTACGACCCAAAACCCTGACTCGCCTCAGAGCACTCTGTACTCCATCGAATCTGCCAAGGCCTCGCGCAGCCTTCTACTCGACGTAGCCCATGCGGGTGCGCGACTGGTGGTGGTTGGCGAGCGTGGACACATTTTGTATTCAGATGATCAGGGCAAAACCTGGGTTCAGGCCAAAGTGCCAACCCGGCAACTCCTGACCTCTGTGTATTTCGTTGATGACAAGCACGGCTGGGCCGTGGGGCATGACGCGCAAGTCCTGGCCAGCAGCGATGGCGGCACCACATGGGTCAAGCAATTCGAAGACCTGACGCGCGAGGCACCGCTGCTGGATGTGTGGTTCAAGGACACCACCACCGGTTTTGCAGTCGGTGCTTACGGTATGTTGCTGACGACCGTGGATGGCGGTCAGCACTGGGAAGACGTCAGCGACCGCCTCGACAACGAAGATCAGTATCACCTCAATGGCATTACCCATGTTGCCGATAGCGGCCTGTTTGTCGTCGGCGAAGCGGGGGCGATGTTCCGCTCTGGAGACGATGGCGAGTCCTGGGAAAAGCTTGAAGGGCCGTACCAGGGATCGTTGTTTGGCGCGATTGGCACCGGGCAGCCCGGCACGCTGCTGGTGTATGGGCTGCGTGGCAATCTCTACCGCTCCGCTGACTTTGGCGACACCTGGGAGCCTATCGAGTTAAAGGCTGCGCGGGGGCCGCTGGAGTTTGGTCTGTCCAATGCGACGCAACTGGAAGATGGCTCGCTTGTACTGGTGGGCAACGGTGGCAGTGTGATGCGCAGCGCCGACGACGGCCTGACATTCAAGGTTTACAACCGTCCTGACCGGGTTTCTTTATCCGGGGTGACGGCTGATGCACAGGGCAATCTGATTCTGGTTGGACAAGGAGGCGTACGCGTCACCTCGCCGACGGGCGCCGAGTCGAGCCAACAATAAGAACGATCAGGGCGGGGAAATTTCGGCATGAGTAATCTGCACGACACTCAGCAGCACAGCAGCGGCAAGGAAACCTTTCTTGAGCGTCTGATTTTCAATAATCGTCCGGCAGTCATCTTCATCTGTCTGCTGGTCAGCATCTTTCTGTTCTGGCAGGCGACGCTGGTTCGGCCTTCCACCAGTTTTGAAAAAATGATCCCGCTGGATCACCCCTTCATCCAGAAAATGATGGAGCACCGCAACGATCTGGCCAATCTGGGTAACACGGTGCGGATATCGGTCGAAGCGCTGGACGGCGACATATTTTCCAAGCAGTACATGGAAACCCTGCGGGAGATCAACGACGAGGTTTTCTACATATCCGGCGTCGATCGTTCTGGTCTGAAATCCCTGTGGAGCCCCAGCGTACGCTGGACCGAAGTGACGGAAGAGGGCTTTGCCGGTGGTGAGGTCATCCCGCAAAGCTATGACGGTTCGGACGACAGTCTCGATCAGTTGCGCAACAACGTACTCAAGTCCGGGCAGGTCGGACGGCTAGTGGCCAACGATTTCAAGTCGAGCATCGTTGATGTTCCGCTGCTCGAGTCCTACCCGGACCCGGCGGATCAGGGCACGCTGCTCAAGCTGGACTACCAGCAGTTTTCTCATCAACTGGAAGAGAAAATTCGCGACAAGTACGAAGTTCAGAACCCCAACATCAAGATCCATATCGTCGGTTTCGCCAAGAAAGTCGGCGACTTGATCGACGGCCTGTTGATGGTGGTGCTGTTCTTTGGTGTGGCCTTCGTCATTACCCTCGTGCTGCTGATCTGGTTTACCCGGTGTATTCGCAGCACTATCGCCGTGTTAAGCACCACCCTGATTGCGGTGGTCTGGCAATTGGGGTTGATGCACGTTGTAGGTTTTGGTCTGGACCCGTATTCGATGCTGGTGCCGTTCCTGATCTTTGCGATTGGCATTTCTCACGGCGTGCAGAAAATTAACGGTATTGCCTTGCAGTCCAGTGATGCCGATAACGCCCTGACTGCAGCGAGGCGTACGTTCCGCCAGTTGTTTCTGCCAGGCATGATCGCGATTCTGGCGGATGCGGTGGGTTTCATCACTTTGCTGATCATCGACATCGGCGTTATTCGCGAGCTGGCGATTGGCGCGTCGATTGGTGTCGCGGTCATCGTCTTCACCAACCTCATCCTGCTTCCCGTGGCGATTTCCTACGCGGGGATCAGCAAGAGGGCAATCAACCGCAGCAAAAAGGACGCGGTGTCCGAGCATCCCTTCTGGCGCCTGCTATCCGGTTTTGCCAGCGCCAAAGTCGCTCCGGTGTCGATCGTGCTGGCGTTAATCGCCTTCGGTGGCGGTCTCTGGTACAGCCAGAACCTGAAAATTGGCGACCTCGACCAGGGTGCACCGGAATTACGTCCCGATTCACGCTACAACCAGGACAACAGTTTCATCATCAACCACTACTCCACCAGCTCTGATGTGCTGGTGGTAATGGTCAAGACGCCGCCAGAAGGCTGCTCCGCGTATCCGACCATGTCAGCCATCAATGAACTGACCTGGAAGATGGAGAACACGCCGGGCGTGCAGTCGGCGATTTCTCTGGTGACGGTTTCCAAGCAGGTCATCAAGGGCATGAACGAGGGCAACCTCAAGTGGGAGGCCCTGTCGCGCAACAAAGACGTGCTCAACAGCTCGATTGCCCGGGCGGACGGCCTGTACAACAACGACTGTTCGTTGGCGCCATTGCTGGTCTTCCTCAACGACCACAAGGCAGAAACCCTGGACCGCGCCGTGCATGCTGTGCAGGAGTTCGCCAAGGAGAATAATCGTGAAGGCCTGGAGTTCATGCTGGCAGCGGGTAACGCGGGTATCGAAGCGGCCACAAATGAAGTGATCAAACGCTCCGAGTTGACCATCCTGATTCTGGTCTACATCTGCGTGGCGGCCATGTGCATGATCACCTTCCGCTCGTGGGCGGCGACACTGTGCATCGTCTTGCCGCTGGTGCTGACCTCGGTACTAGGCAACGCGCTCATGGCGTTCATGGGCATCGGCGTCAAGGTCGCAACCTTGCCGGTGGTGGCGTTGGGCGTGGGGATCGGTGTCGATTACGGCATCTACATCTATAGCCGTCTGGAAAGCTTCCTGCGCGCAGGACTGCCATTGCAGGAGGCGTATTACGAAACTCTGAAGTCCACCGGCAAAGCCGTTCTGTTTACCGGTCTGTGTCTGGCGATTGGCGTATGCACCTGGATCTTCTCGGCAATCAAGTTCCAGGCTGACATGGGCCTGATGCTGACGTTCATGCTGCTGTGGAACATGTTCGGCGCACTGTGGCTGCTTCCCGCTCTGGCGCGGTTCCTGATCAAGCCTGAGAAAATGGCGGGCAAGGTGGGGAATTCACTGTTTTCACATTGAGATCAATGCATCCACTGTAGGCGGTGCCGAAAGCTGCGAAGGCGATGTAACAGACATACCGCTTCGCAGCCTTCGGCAGCTCCTACAGGAGCAGTGTTACAACCCCAACTCCCGCCCCAGCACCACGCTCAACGCATTGCGCGCATCATCAAGCTGCACCAGCGTTGCATGCCGTGCGCCGAGGGCGTCGCGGTTTTCGATGGCGGTGAGGATTGCCTTGTGACGCGGCAACGCCAGCTCATGCAGGTTAGGGCGCTGGTTTGAGTGCTTGAGCGCTTCACGCAAGGCCAGCGAGAGCATGTTGCACAGGTGCGCGAGCAGATCGTTGTGAGTTGCGTCGGCAATCCTGCTGTGGAAGTCCAGGTCAGGCTGCAGCAACGCTTCCGGTGTTGGCGCAGCTTCCATCCGCTGGTAAGCCTCGCCGATTGATGCGATCTCCTCGTCGGTAGCATGTTGCGCGGCGAGGGCGGCGACGGCGGGTTCGATGACGGCACGGACGCTGGTCAACAGATTGAAGAATTCATTTTGTGGCGTGCACTGCATGATCCAGTGCAACACATCCGGATCGAGCAAATGCCATTCACGACGGGCTTTGACCACAGTGCCGACCCGCGGGCGCGAGTAAACGAGACCTTTGGCCACCAGCACCCGGGTTGCTTCGCGCAACACTGGTCGACTGACAGCGTATTCCTCACAAAGCAGGGCTTCAGCAGGCAACTTTTCATCCGGTTTGAAACGTCCGGAAACGATCTGCATGCCCAGCTCCTGGACAATGCGGGCGTGCATGCTTTTGCGGTCGGAAGGCTTTCGGTAATCCATGGGGACGCAAGTCGATCCTGAGCGATGAGTGCGGGGCATCATAGCATCGGGGAAGTCCGAGGCGTACGGGGCCCGGCAGGAGCGAACAAGTTCGCTCCTGCCGGGTAGCGCTGTGTCAAGCCGTTCAGGTAGGAGGCAACTTGTTGGCGAGGGGGCTGACGCGATTTTTCAGGCACACCGCCTCGCGAACAAGTTCGCTCCTACCGGTATGTGCTGCTCATCAATGCGAATGCCTTGGCACCTCAGCCCCGCGCATGCCCACCAGGAAGTCGAAGTCGCAGCCCTGATCAGCCTGCAGCACATGCTTCACGTACAGTTCGCGATAGCCACCCACCAACAGTTGCTGTTGTTGAGGTGGCTGCCAGTCGGCAAGGCGGGCGGCGAGTTCGGCGTCGGGAATGTCCAGATGCAGGCGGCCGCTGGCGCAATCAAGTTCGATCCAGTCGCCTTCCTGCACCACCGCCAACGGGCCACCCGCAGCGGCTTCGGGGGCCACGTGTAAAACCACCGTGCCGTAAGCCGTGCCGCTCATGCGGGCATCGGAAATGCGCACCATGTCAGTCACGCCCTGGGCGAGCAGTTTGGCTGGCAGGCCCATGTTGCCGACTTCGGCCATGCCCGGATAACCCTTGGGTCCGCAGTTTTTCATGACCATGATCGAGTTGGCATCTATGTCCAGATCCGGATCGTTGATCCGCGCCTTGTACATGTCGAAGTTCTCGAACACCACTGCGCGGCCACGGTGTTGCATCAATGAGGCGGTAGCAGCCGAAGGCTTGAGCACTGCACCTAGCGGCGCCAGGTTGCCGCGCAGCACACAAATGCCGCCGTCAGCGCGGATCGGGTTGTCCAGTGCGCGGATCACTTCGTCTTCGCCATAGATCGGCGCGTTCTGAGTATTCTCGCGAATGGATTTACCGTTGACGGTCAAGGCGTCCGGATTAGGCAGCAGGCTGGCCTCGTCCATGCGCCGCAGTACGGCGGGCAGGCCGCCCGAATAGTAGAACTCTTCCATCAGGAAGCGGCCGGACGGTTGCAGGTCGACGATAGTTGGCATGCCACGACCGATACGGGTCCAGTCGTCCAGCTCCAGGTCAACACCGATGCGTCCGGCGATGGCTTTCAAATGGATGACGGCGTTGGTCGAGCCGCCAATGGCCGCGTTGACCCGAATGGCGTTCTCGAACGCGGCCTTAGTGAGAATCTTCGACAGACGCAGGTCTTCTTTGACCATCTCCACAGCCCGCATCCCGGACATATGCGCCAACACGTAACGCCGGGAATCCACGGCCGGAATCGCTGCGTTGTGGGGCAGGGAAGTACCGAGGGCTTCGGCCATACAGGCCATGGTCGATGCGGTCCCCATGGTGTTGCAGGTACCCGCCGAGCGCGACATGCCGCCTTCTGCTGCGAGGAAGTCGTCGAGGGTGATTTGCCCGCCTTTATAGGCTTCATGCATCTGCCAGACTACGGTGCCGGAACCGATGTCCTTGCCTTTGTGCTTGCCATTGAGCATCGGCCCGCCGGTCACGACGATGGCGGGCACGTCGCAGCTGGCCGCGCCCATCAGCAGAGCGGGGGTGGTTTTGTCACAGCCGGTGAGCAACACAACACCGTCGATGGGGTTGCCGCGAATCGCTTCCTCGACGTCCATGCTGGTCAGGTTGCGGGTGAACATCGCGGTGGGGCGCAGGTTGGATTCGCCATTGGAGAACACCGGGAATTCCACAGGCCAGCCGCCTGCTTCGATCACACCACGTTTGACGTGTTCGGCAATCTGTCTGAAGTGGGCGTTGCAGGGGGTCAGCTCCGACCAGGTGTTGCAGATGCCGATGATGGGCTTGCCCTGAAACTGGTGATCGGCAATGCCCTGATTCTTCATCCAGCTGCGGTACATGAAGCCGTTTTTGTCGGCAGTACCAAACCATTGGGCAGAACGCAGGGGTTTTTTATCGGAATCAGACATGCTCGGCTCTCTTATTGTAAGACTTAATGGCTTTTATGATGGTTAAGTTAAGCGCAAATTCGCTACATTGGAAGAGTTGTGAGCTAAATAGTATTACTATATAGTCGATTTTCAGTGAGGGACGACCGTGGCGGCAGCATGCAAATGCTTCAGGCCAGAGGCGATCTCCACTCCATAACAAGAACAATTGGAGATCGCACACATGAGCCAGGAACTCAGGCTTATTCGCCGCATCACCCTGAAACTGATTCCCTTCCTGATCCTGCTTTACCTGATCGCTTATGTGGACCGCTCCGCCGTGGGCTTCGCCAAGTTGCACATGGGCGCGGACATCGGTATCGGCGATGCGGCCTACGGGCTGGGTGCCGGGCTGTTTTTCATCGGCTACTTCCTGTTCGAAATCCCCAGCAACCTGATGCTTGAACGCTTCGGTGCCCGTCGCTGGTTCGCGCGGATCATGATCACTTGGGGCGCGATCACCATTGGCATGGCCTTCGTGCAGGGGCCGCACAGCTTCTATGTGATGCGCTTTCTGCTGGGCGCGGCCGAGGCGGGCTTCTTTCCGGGCGTGCTGTACTACATCACGCAGTGGTTCCCGGTTCGCCATCGCGGCAAGATCCTCGGGCTGTTTATCCTCTCCCAACCGATTGCGATGATGATCACCGGTCCTGTGTCCGGTGGTTTGCTCGGCATGGACGGCGTGCTCGGTCTGCATGGCTGGCAGTGGCTGTTTATCGTCATCGGCACCCCGGCCATTCTGCTGACGTGGCCGGTTCTGCGCTGGTTGCCGGACGGCCCGCAACAAGTCAAATGGATGGACCAGACCGAGAAGGACTGGCTCACCGGCGAGTTGAAAAAGGATCTGGAGGAGTACGGTCAGACGCGTCACGGCAATCCGTTGCACGCCCTGAAGGACAAACGCGTCCTGCTGCTGGCGCTGTTTTACCTGCCGGTGACCTTGAGCATTTATGGCCTTGGCCTGTGGCTGCCGACGCTGATCAAACAGTTTGGCGGTACTGATCTGGTGACCGGCTTCGTGTCCTCGGTGCCTTACATCTTCGGCATCATCGGCTTGCTGATCATCCCGCGCAGTTCCGACCGTCTTAACGACCGGTACGGGCACCTTGCCGTCCTTTATGTGCTGGGTGCGATGGGGCTGTTCCTCAGTGCCTGGCTGACCTTGCCTGTCGCGCAACTGGCGGCGTTGTGCCTGGTGGCCTTCGCGTTGTTTTCCTGCACTGCGGTGTTCTGGACCTTGCCGGGCCGCTTCTTTGCGGGTGCCAGTGCGGCGGCGGGGATAGCCCTGATCAACTCGGTGGGCAATCTGGGTGGCTACATTGGTCCGTTCGTGATCGGCGCGCTCAAGGAATACACCGGCAACCTGGCTTCGGGCCTGTACTTCCTGTCCGGGGTAATGGTCTTTGGGCTGGTGTTGACCGGCGTGGTTTACCACTTGCTGGAGCGTAAGCATGTGCTGCCCGCCAGCGATTTCGCCGCCAGTGCTCGCAGCCGCACTTGATTAATAACGGTAGGAGCGAACTTGTTCGCGAGGCGGCGTGCCTGACACACCGCATTCTGCATTTCGCCAATAAGTTGCCTCCTACCGAAAGGTGCGTTAGTGAATTTTGAAAGGAGAAACCCATGAACCTGGTGCAATTCGAACTCAGCAATGGCCAGCGCCGCGTCGGTCTGGTCGACGGTGATCTGATCCGTGAAGTGCAGGGCGCGCAGAGTGTGCGTGATCTGGCGTTATCCGCTATCGACGCCGGGATCGGTCTGGCGCAGCAAGTCGACAAACAGGGCCTGGGCGACAGCCATAATTACGCGCAATTGTTGCAGGAACTGCGCATCCTGCCGCCGCTGGACCATCCCGATCCTTCGCACGTGCTGATCAGTGGTACCGGCCTGACTCACCTGGGCAGTGCTTCTGCCCGGGACAAGATGCACAAGCAGGCGGGCGATGAAGCCTCGATGACTGACACCATGCGCATCTTCAAATGGGGCGTGGAGGGGGGCAAACCAGCAGCCGGGCAGGCGGGTGTACAGCCGGAATGGTTTTACAAAGGCGATGGCAGCATCGTCGTGCGCCCCGGCAAAGCTTTTTCACTGCCGCCGTTCGCCGAAGACGGCGGCGAAGAACCCGAGCTTAGCGGTTTGTATGTGATCGGCAATGACGGTAAGCCGTATCGGCTGGGTTTCGCCATCGGCAATGAATACTCCGACCATGTCATGGAACGTCGTAATTACCTCTATCTAGCCCACTCGAAGTTGCGCGCCTGTTCCTTTGGCCCCGAGCTGCGCATTGGCGAGCTTCCGCAGAACCTGGCCGGGACCAGTCGGGTGCTGCGTGACGGTGAAGTGCTCTGGGAGAAGGAATTCCTCAGTGGTGAAGCCAACATGTGTCACAGCCTGGAAAACCTTGAATACCATCACTTCAAATACAGCCAGTTCCTGCGTCCGGGTGACGTGCATGTGCACTTCTTCGGCACCGCGACCCTGTCCTTTGCCGATGGCGTGCGCACTCAGCCGGGGGATCAGTTTCAGATCAGCCAGGCAGAGTTCGGTAAGCCGCTGGTGAACGGGATCGAGAAGACCGAAGCCGTGTTTTTGCCGGGCGGGATTGGAAAGTTGTGAGGGGCTTGCTCCGTTGGAATGCGATTTAACCCTGTGGGACCGAATTCATTCGGGAAGGCGTTTTTTTCGTCGATAAAGAGGCTGCGGATGTACTGGCCTCTTCGCGAATAAATTCGCTCCCACAGGGTTCATTCCACAGGATCAAATCGCATTTAAGTTCGACACCCACTAATAACAACAAGGAGGTGCGCACATGACCACCCACACTGCGCCAGTCGAATCGTTCGATGCGGACGCTTTCGAGGACAAGATCTACCGCAAGGTGAACTGGCGGATCATCCCGCTGTTCATTGTCTGCTTCCTGTTTGCCTATCTGGATCGCGTCAACATCAGCTTTGCCAAACTGCAGATGCAGAGCGATCTGGGTTTCAGCGAGACGGTCTATGGCCTCGGGGCCAGCCTGTTTTTCGTCGGCTATTTCCTGTTCGAAGTGCCGAGCAACATGCTCCTGCACAAGATCGGCGCCCGGGTATGGATCGCGCGGATCATGGTCACGTGGGGCATCACCTCCGCGTGCATGATGTTCGTGCAGACCGAGTTCTGGTTTTACACCCTGCGTTTTCTGATTGGTGTGATGGAGGCGGGCTTTGTGCCTGGCGTGCTGTACTTCTTCACCCAGTGGTACCCAAGTAACCGCCGCGCTCGGGTCAATTCCTACTTCAAGAGTTCGATCTGCCTGTGCGGTATTGTTGGCGGGCCGATTGCCGGGCTGATCCTCAACCACTTCGACGGTGTGCTGGGCATGCCGGGCTGGCGCTGGCTGTTCTTGCTGGAAGGCCTGCCGTCGGTATTGCTCGGTATCGTAGTGTTCTGGTTTGTCTGCGACCGCATCGAAGATGCCAAATGGCTGAACGACGCCGAGAAAAAAGTCGTGCTGGCGCGCATGGCCCGGGAAGTCGAGCCCGAGACGCCGCAAAGCTTCAAGGACATCTGGAAACATCCGACCACCTACGTGATGTCGGTGATTTACCTATGTCTGGTCATGGCACTGACGGGCCTGCTTTTCTGGATGCCGCAACTGATCAAAAGCGCAGGCGTTGCCGATACCATGACCATTGGCTGGCTGACGGTGATTCCCTATGTGGGCGCGGTAGTTGGCAACCTGCTGATCGGTGCCAGCTCTGATCGACACGGTGAGCGCCGTTGGCACATGGCAGCTTGCGCATTACTGACGGCGGCGGGCTATCTGGTCTGCGCGTTGCTTCCAGGGCAATTGCTGCCGTTGATGGTTGGCATGACCATGATCATGACTGGCATCATCGCCTGGATGCCGATTTTCTGGACCATTCCGCCACGCTTCCTTAGCGGCCTTGCAGCGGCGGCAGGTATCGCGCTGATCAACTCCATCGGCCAGTTGGGCGGGATCATCGCGCCGTTCATGGTCGGCCGGGTCAAGGATCTGACCGGTGCGGCGACGCCTGCGCTCTACGTCCTGTGCGCGGTTTGCGTCCTGGCCGCTGCGTTGATTATCTGGGGGATTCCGAACCGGTATTATGTGCGCGAGACCACCCACGACAAACCCTCATCGGCTGCCGTTGAAGCTACTGCTTAAACTTGCAGGTGGTTTTGGCCTATCATTCGCGCTTTTACACAGACGAAGACTGCCATGACCACCACCCCGACGACGATGAGTGCAGCCCTGAAAGACGCCACGATGCTGGAAATTGACGGGCTGCATGCCTGGGATTTCTTTCTGGGCGATTTCCTCACCCTCGAGTGCATGGACGGTCGCGAGCGCAAGACCTGGCGGTTCACCATGGAGCAGGTCAACGCCGCGACATTCGATGAAGCTCAGCAGTGCTGGCTGATCAGCGATGGCACTCATGATTACCGCATGAAGTGCCTCGAAGCGTTCACGCCGACCAAAGACGACGATGAAGACGTGCAAGAGGATTGATCCGCATAAAACCAATCAGGGCAAAGCAGTGTCTTAGACGTTGTTCGCGCGTCGAT
Source organism: Pseudomonas sp. HP_14 (assembly GCF_055283875.1). Taxonomy (NCBI): domain Bacteria; kingdom Pseudomonadati; phylum Pseudomonadota; class Gammaproteobacteria; order Pseudomonadales; family Pseudomonadaceae; genus Pseudomonas; species Pseudomonas sp. HP_14. The sequence goes on from NZ_JBTOQI010000015.1 coordinate 23,316, forward strand.
GGCGCCCAATAACAACCTGAAAAAAGAAGGCTCTGCCCATGACTCGTACATTTCTGCCTTGGCTGGCACTGGCCGGCGCAATGAGCGCTTTCCCGATACAGGCGCAAAGCATGACTGAATACGATGTACTGATTGGTTCTTATACCCAGGCCGCCAGCGAAGGTATCTATCGATACCGGTTCAACAGCCAGACTGGCCAGCTGGATGCCAAACCGTTGCAAGTGATCAAGACTGACAATCCGTCCTGGCTGACGCTGTCTAAAGATCAGCGCCACCTGTTCGTCGTCAACGAAAACGGCCCTGGCGGCAAAGATGTGGTCGGCAAAGTGAGCAGTTTTGCCATTGATGCCAAGACCCACCAGGTCACGCCGATCAACCAGGTGAAGAGCCAGGGCGATGAGCCGACGCATTCCAGCCTCAGCCCGGACCAGCGTTTTCTGTTCGTTTCCAACTATGCCGTGCAACCCGATCCGGGTGGTGCGCTGGCAGTCATTCCGGTTGGCCAGGACGGCAAGCTGTCCGACGTTGTTCAGGTCAGCAATAATCACGGTGCAAGTAAGGTCAATCCGGAGCGTCAGGCGTCTTCCCATGTGCACTCGGCCATCCCGACGCCGGACGGCAAGTATGTGGTGACCAGTGATCTTGGCGCTGACAAGATGCTGGTGTTCAGCTACGACGGCAAGCGTGCCAAGCCTTTGCAGCCGGCGAAAACGCCGACCGTGCAATTGCCGGCAGGCAGTGGCCCGCGTCATCTGTTGTTCAGTCAGGATGGCAAACGCGCCTGGTTAACCCTTGAGATGGTCGCGCAGGTCGCGGTGTTCGATTACCACGACGGAGTGTTCAAGCAGACCCAACTGGTGGATCTGAAGAACAAGGACCAGCAGCAGAAAGTCGGTGCCGGTGGCTTGCACACCTCGCCAAACGGCAAGTACCTCTACGTGGCCAATCGCGGCGAAGCCAACCAGTTGCTGGTATTTGCCATCGACGCGAAAGGGCAGCTCAGCGAAGTGCAGCGTCGCTCGGTTGAAGGCCTGGAGCCTCGTGAGTTCAGCTTCGACCCAAGCGGTCAGTTCATGCTGATTGCCAATCAGAAGAGCAATCAGATTGTGACGGTTAAAGTCGATCCGAAAACCGGTTTGCTCGGCGACACGGTGCAAAAGCTCGACTTTGATTCACCGTCGGACTTCCGTTTCCTGACGGGCAAGTGATTGTCCCGGAGCCTCAACCCCGCTATTTACGCGGGGTTGAGGTTCTATCAATTCAAGTGATATGAGCTAGTGCTACAAAACATTTCGGCTGAGCTGCCCTCGGGGGTAAGTTTGAGTCACGGCCAAGACGGTCAAGACTTGAAACGCAGTAAACAGAACTCCGAGGGTTAACGCCATGAACTTCAATATCTTTTCCATCATTGCCGCGTCTGCCATCTCCGCCACTGTTGCATTGCCTGCACAGGCCAGTGTTGATGTCAGCGACAAAAAAAATCACGCGACTCAGACATACACCCCTAAATACTTGCAGCAAAGTGCTAATTTCTACGCAGCACTGGATCACAAGACTCAACAATGAATAAGCGATTGAATCCATTCCCGGTTAACGAATAGAACATCGATACCCGGGAATGGATTCTTAAAGAAACAACCCTGTTTTGATTAAACGCCGCTTTCGCGAGCATGTTCGCTTACCCAGGTTTTTGCGACCTTCTGATCATCGCGTATCAGAGCCATGCAAATTCTGCCAGTGAGCCTGCTCGCGAAAGCGCCGGATGAGTCCCTCTTGGCCCGTGTCTCTCATAGGATGCGGGCTTTTTTTATGCGGATTTTTTGTGGCGTTTATAGGTGGGAGGGGGGGGGGGGGGGGGGGGGGGTCCCCCTCTTTTTCTCTACAACCCCTCCCCCCCCCCCCCCCCCGCTCCCACAAGGGATTGGGTTTCAAGGCTGAATTTTTAATAGGGCTAATTAAGGCACTCAATAATCAACCCAGCTGATACTCGCTATCTCTAACCATCGTTTTTCAATACTCCGTTTTTTCGCGATCCTGTCGGCCAGGAAACACAACACTGCAACTGACGGAGTTACACCCATGGCCACTGCCATTCTTCATTCAATCAAACAAGGCGCTTATATCGCCATTTCGCTTTATGTGGTTTTTATTGCAGTGGTCACTGTTACCAGCATGAATCCGCAACTGACTTCTCCCTCAACTCAAACCGTTGTTGACCGCACGGCTTTGAATACTCAGGAGCGTGCATCGTGAGTGGCGGCAAGATGTGGGTGACGGCGGGGCTGGCAGTCATGATCAATGGCAGTTCATTGTTGGGCATTGGCCAGAACTCGGTGGGCGGGGTCGCGCGTAATATCGAATGCCGGTATGAAATCGCTCAGGCTATCGAGTTGTCCAGAGCGCAGAAAGTGCAGGCGGGTACCCGGCCGGACAGGGTTGAGGTGGTTGTATCGGTTTAGGCTTGTTGGAGCGAGGCTTGCCCGCGAAGAACGCTGACGCGGTGTTCCTGTTGAATCCGGGTCCCCGTTCGCGGGCAAGCCTCGCTCCAACAAGAACTGTGATCACTTGACCATCACTGCTTTAAACAATGCTGACTGAATAAACCGCTGCAACCAGTCGCGCAACTCAGGATACGGACTTGTCTTAAACCAATCCGGATCCACTGCGCTGAATTGCCGTATGAACGGCGCGACGGCGATGTCCGCCAGGCTCACTTGATCCGTTACCAGAAAGTCCCGGTGCTGCAGGCGATTTTCCAGGTTCTGCAAAAACTCCTCACCCAGTTGCCGGTAGTGTTCCTGCGGATGCTCTGGGTGGCGCACGAAATATTTGTAGCGATCCAGATGCGGCTTGAACACCTGGTCGTTTTCTTCGATCAGCGCCTGAATGTCCCGACGACCATCACCGTTGTCGATCAGCAGCCAGTTATGCGGATCATTGCAGGCCAACGCCCAATGCATGATATCCAGGCTTTGCTCCAATACCTGATCGTCCACTATCAGAACAGGCACCGTGCCTTTAGGCGAGCGTTCGAGCATCTCGGGCGGTTTTGCCTTGAGGCTGACTTCGTGGATTTGCACCACGCAGCCCGCATACCGCAAAGCCATGCGAGCGCGCATGGCGTATGGGCAGCGGCGGAATGAGTAAAGCACTGCGCTCATCAGTGGCTGACCTCTACGGTACTCAAGCCATTGCCCTGACGCCGCACCTGAATTTGCACAGGAATGCGCTCGTGCATTTCCTGTACGTGAGAGATCACCCCGACCTTGCGTCCCTGGGCCTGCAAACCATCCAGCGCATCCATGGCCAGTTGCAGGGATTCCGGGTCGAGGCTGCCGAAGCCTTCGTCGATAAACAATGATTCGATTTTCAAGGTGCTTGACGCCATGGATGCCAGTCCGAGGGCCAGCGCCAGCGAAACGAGAAAGGTCTCGCCACCAGACAGCGAATGCACCGAGCGCAGCTCGTCGCCCATTTCCGTGTCCATCACCAGCAACCCGAGCATGCTGCCGCCGCGCTTGAGACGATAACGTCGCACCAGTTGTTTTAGCTGGGCGTTGGCATGATGGACCAGCAAGTCGAGGTTGTAAGCCTGAGCGATCTTGCGGAATCGATCGCCTTCAGCCGAGCCGATCAACGCTGCCAGGCGAGCCCAGCGCAGGTACTCGCTGTGGGCCTTGGCGATCTGTTCCTGCAGGTCGCGACTTGCGTTGTTACGGCGCTCGTCTTCGCTGAGTTGAGCGCGCAAGTCAGCGCATTGCTGTTCCTGATCGGCGCAGAGTTTTTGCGCCTCCAGCAACGCGGCGGCCAATTGCTCGGCATCGGTCACATCGCTGTGATGGGCCTGATGCAGTTGCAACCGCTTGTCGCGTTCATGCAGCAGAATACGACTCTGCTCCAGAGCCTTTTCGCTCTGTTGCAGTTGCTGACGCAGTTGAGTGATGCCCTCATCGTTGTAAGTGAGCAACACCTCCAGTGCGGCATCGTCCAGCTCGGCGTGGGTACTGCGCCATTGCGTGATGTGCTGATTCAGCTCGGCCAGCTCCTGCTGCAAATCCTTCAGGCGGGACTGTTCGCTTTCAAGCCCTGTGGCCAGTTTTATCAGTTCGCTGCGTGCCTGTTGCAGCTCATCACTGGCGTTGGCTTGAGCCCGGCGAGCCTGTTCCAGCAGAGTCTCAAGCTGCTGTTGCCATTGTTCGGCACTGGTGTAATCGCCGAGCATTTGCGCGAGACGTTGCTGACTGGCCAGTTGCTGGGCTTGCAGGTCTGCCAGACGTTGCTGCTGTTTCAGTCGTTCCTGTTCCAGATTGTGCTGGCTGTCTTGCTCGCGCTCGATTTTGCGTGCTCGCTCGCTGTGTTCCTGTTGTTCTTCCTGCTGGCGATCCAGTTGTTCCAGGCGTTGCGCAATGTCGTTATCGAGTTGCATGAAGCTGTCGGTGGCTGCTTCACGCCAGCGCGGCAGGCTTTCGGCAGGCAGTAGAGGCTCAAACTCTTGAAGTGCCGCTTCGAAGGCCTGATTGTCCAGGGCAATGTTGCGCTGCTGGTCGTCGAGCATTTTCATCGCGTTCTGGCTGGCGTCGCGGGCGATTTGCACGTGCTGCTGCAATTGCTCGGCGTCCTGCTGCACTTTGAGCAGCAGGCGCTGGCGTTGCTCGCTAGCGGCTATTTCTTCAGTCAGTGCATGCAGTCGTTCGCTCAGCCAGTCGCCGCGTTGCGACTCGGGTTGTTCCAGCAGGCGCGGGTACAGCGGGTGCGCCTCAAGCTCGGGGGCCAGTTTTTGCAACTGCTCTGTCAGTTGTTCCAGCTGTGGCCGGGCCTGTTTAAGACGGGTGTTGAGTTCCGTGACTTCGGCACGCAGTTCGGCGAGCTTTTCGCTTAGCTGGCTGACCTTTAGACGGGCGCTGTTTTCTTCGCTGTCATCATGGCCGGACAACGCTTGCAGCAAAGCATCGGACTGGTGATAAGGATGATCTTCGCTGCCGCAGACCGGGCAGGGTTGTTGATCAACCAACTGGCCACGCAGCTCTTCGACGCTGGCGCTGCGGGCCAGACGCTGGCGTTGCATCAGCTCGACGGTCACTTTCAGTGCCTGCTCGGCTGCGTCGTGTTCGGTTTTCAATTGCAGGCCGTGGGCGATGCTTTTGTTGCGCTGCTCATTGGCTTGCTGTTGCTGCACCTCGACATCTTGCAGGCGCTTTTCGATGTCCTGATGCCGTTGCCAGATGCGCTCTAGTGAATCGATGCCGCTGTGTTGCTGACGGTTGTCCTGCAACAGTTGCCCGAGACGCTGGATCTCTGCATTGACCGCCTCGGCCTTTACCTGTGCTTCGTTGTACAGCGTTTGCAAGGCATTGCGTCGGTCGGTCAATTCCTGCTCGGCGCGAGTCGAGCTTTTCTCCAGCTCGGGCAGTTCTTCACGTCCCTTGTTCAAGCGGGCGCTGAGTTTGACCGCTTCCTGAAAGCGCGGCCGGTAGGCTGTCCATGCCTGGCTCAACGGTGTAAGTACGGCACTCTTTTCCAACTGCCCGGCGATGGCCTGCAAGCGTTCGTCGAGCAGGCGTTGTTGATCAAGCAGCTGATTCAATGCGGCCTGGCTGTTGGCTTTTGTCCGTTCTGCTGTCTCGGCATGAAGCGCGGCGTCCTGCACTTCCTTGTTCAGGTGGGTGAGGTTGCCTTGCTGTTCGAACGCCTGGCCAATGATCGGTGCGGCGGTCTTTTTCTGTTGTTCGGCCTGTTCGAGGGCGGCAGTGGCAGCCAGCAGTTTTTCTTCAAGCCCGTTTTGCCGTGCTTGCAGGTCATTCTGACGCTGGACGTGCTCGCTGATTTGCGCACTCAGCGGGCTCAGTTGGGCATCCAGCCGGTTACGCTGGGCGAACAGGTGACGTTGTGGTGCGAGGCGTTCCAGTTGTCCCAGCAACTGACGCTGGCTGGCCTGGCTTTCCCAGTCCTGCTGGGCGCTGGCCAATTGTTTACTGGCGCTCAGGTGTTCGTCTCGCAGGCGTAGCAGTTCGGTTAGCCACTGCTGCTTGAGTTCCAGCTGACGCTGTTGCGCTTGCTGTGTCTTGAGCTGCTGCTGCGCTTCGCTAAAGTGTTGTTCCAGTGCGGCGCGTTGCTCCGGCTGCATGGGCGCGATGCCAGTGGCCAGCAACTTGAGGTCTTCGTGGACCTTTTCTGCTTCCTTGCTCTTGCTGAAAGCACGGCGACCCAGTTGGCTGTAGATCGCCGTATCGGTGAGCTTTTCCAGCAGTTCGCTGCGCTCTTTGTCGTCGGCTTTGAGGAACGCGCTGAATTCACTTTGGGCGAGCATGACCGCCCGGGTGAACTGCTCGAAATTGAGACCCAGACGGGCTTCGAGCATGGTTTTGTATTCGGTTTTGTTTTGCGTGCTGAGGATCTGCTCGCTGTCCAGATCGGTCAGGGTCTGACGGCTGGCCTGGAGTTTTTTCGCGGCGTTGTCCCGGGCGCGGTTGGTTTCCCAGCGGGCGCGATATCGACGTTTGTCGATACCGACGAAATCCACCTCGGCGTAACCACTGCCGGTGCCACGCCGCAGCAAGGTGCGCGGGTCGTTGGTGCTGATGTCGCCGTCGATTTCCGGCACCCGCGACTGGCCGATATTGCTCAGGCGCGGAATCGCCCCGAACAGTGCCAGACACAATGCATCAAGCAAGGTGCTTTTGCCTGCGCCGGTGGGGCCGGTGATGGCGAACAGACCGGCGCTGACCAGCGGCTCTGCGGTGAAATCCAGTTCAAAAGGCCCGGCCAGGGAGGCGAGGTTTTTCAGGCGGATGGCGAGGATTTTCATGGTTGTTCGCTCTCCAGCTGGACTTCCTGCAACAGCGTGGCGAAGTCACTCAGGGTCTGTTCGTCGACCTCGCTGCCATAGTTATCCAGCCATGCGCGGCTGAACAGCTCCTGTGGGCTGAGCTGATCCAGTTCGATCAGGCCTTCGTCGCTGTCATCACCGTCACCGCTGCCTTTACCGACATATTCGGCGCCGATCCGCACCAACCGCACGGCTTTGCCTTCCAGTGCGCCTTCTATCTGGTTACGCAGGTCCGGCTGAGGTTCATCCAGTCGCACGCGCACTTCCAGCCAGGGCTGGCGATCAATGTCGGCCAGCAGGTCGATGTCGGGCAGGTCTTTGAGTTGCAGCAGCAGCTCGGCCAGCGGTGCCGGGCCGATCCGTTGCAGGTTGACGGCGCGTGGAATCAGCAATGTTTCGACGCTGCGCAGTTGATCGCCGTCGCAATCGATTTCGAGAATCTGATGCTGGTAGCCGATTTCCGAAAATGACAACGGGATCGGCGAGCCACAGTAACGAATGCGTTCTTCGCCGTTGACTCGCTGCGGCTTGTGCAAATGGCCTAGGGCAACGTAGGTAATACTCGGCCCGAACAGGCTTGCGGGCAGCGCTTCGGCGTTACCAATGATCAGGCTGCGCTCGGAGTCTTCCGAGACCGAACCACCGGCCATGTGTGCGTGGCTGATGGCGATCAGCGCCTGTCCCGGTTGGCGCTTCAGATTGGCCGCTTCGATCAGCAGTTCATGCACGCGGCCAATGCCGCGCAAGTAGTCGTCGCCCAGAGTTACGCCGGTGACTTCAGCAGGACGCAGGAAAGGCAGTGCCAGGCACCACGCGCGGATTTCACCTTTGGCGTCGGGCAGTGGCAGTAACAGGCGTTCGACATCCAGAGTGCCGTCGTCGAGCCATAGCACCCGACCCAATGCGTGGGTGCGCAAACGCCGCATTAGCGGAGCGGGCAGTTCGATGCGCGAACCGGAGTCATGGTTACCGGCAATCATCACGATGGTCAGCAGCGGTTGTTGCTCGTGGGCGCTGACGATGAAGTCGTACAGCCGCTCCTGGGATTTAACCGGCGGGTTGACGGTGTCGAAGATGTCACCGGCAATCAGCAGCACATCAGGCTGCCGCTCGGCGAGCCGCGCCAGTAGCCAGGTCAGGAAGCTGGCGTGTTCGAAGTCCCGCTCCTGGCCATGAAGGTTCTGGCCGAGGTGCCAGTCGGAGGTGTGGAACAGTCGCATGTTTTTACCTTGTTTATTCGGCGCTATTGACCCTGTAGGAGCTGCCGAAGGCTGCGATATCGGTTTACCGATTCATTGCGACGAGTACGAATATGCCTTCGCAGCCTTCGGCAGCTCCTACAGGGTTAGCGGCGTGATTCTATTTTGGATACAACGGCGGCAGACTCTGCTCGCCCGTTGGGTCCTGAATGTGTTCGGCAGCGGGCAGGGTGCGCACCGCTCGCCACAATTGTTCGCCCAGCCAGAGCTGGCCGGTTTCGCTGTACAGCGCGCCGTTGAGACCATCCAGTGCGTCGGACAGCGGCACAAAACGGGCAGCCATGTCGGCTAGGGTTTCCGGTTGCTGACGCGCCCAGGCGTCCAGTGCCTGACGGGTGGCTTGCGGGTCATTCGCCAGGCTGGCGCGCTTGAGATCATCCAGCACCGTGCGTGGGCTTGGCCCTGTTTGCACGGCGCGGGTGACGGCTGGCTGGCCGCGAGCGCGCCACCAGAGGACAAAACCAATCAGCGTGGTGACGGCAAAAAACAGCGTGCTCATCTGCCATGGCCATACCGGCGGGCCTATGACCGTGACACCGTTAAGATCGCTGCTGACCGGTGTGTCCACCGCCAGGCTCGGGTTGATGCTGACCTGCAAGGTACGTGCGGGCAGGGTCGAGTGTTCAAGATGGTCTTCAAAGGTGTTCCACCAGACCACGTCGACACTTGGTAAATCAATCGCACCTGGACGAGTGGGCACCAGCGCTTCACGTTCTTCACGCGTGCCAATCAGGCCACGTTCGCTGGTCAGGTTGGCCAGCTTGGGCTGGTCGGGGTAACGCCGCAACGCGCTGACTTCTGTCGCTGGCAACGGCGGTAACTGTGCGCCGGACAGGCCTTCGACCTTGAGGGTAATGGTCCGGGTCAGGGAGTCGCCTACCTGACTGCGGCCGGGCTCAGGGCTCCAGCTTTCGCTCAGGTTAATGCTGCGTGCGGGCAGCCAGGGCGCATCGGCCGGGTAGTTGGCAGGCTTGGCCTTGACCGTCAGTGGCAATTGCGTCGAACTGACACGCATCACTTTGCCTGGCTGTGGCCCGAACGGCGTACCCGGTTCATTGCTCGAAGGCCCGTCGCTATTAGGCTGAACCAGCGTTGCGCTGAAGTGCTGCTGCGGTATCACCAGCGTGCCGCTTTGCTGCGGATAGATCGCGTAGCGCATTTCGATCACGCCGTGGCGGATACCGTTGATGAGCTTTTCGTAGGTTCGCGATTCGCCGAGTTTCTCGACCCGTGCTTCGGGGATTTCCAGCGGGCTCAGAGTACTGTCGTCGAACAGCGATACCGAATGGTAAACCCGCAGGGTCAATACGGCCTGGGCCTGGACGTAAACGGTGTCTTTATCCAGCGTCGCCTCGACGAATACGGGCGCCTGTTGGCTGGCGTGATCCGGATTGTCGCTTTGTATGACCTGCAGGCTGATCGGCTGGCTCTTCAGCGCGCCCAGTTGCAGCGAAGGAATTTCCACCGACCCTGTCTGTTTTGGCAGCAGGGTGATGATCCAGCGCGTGGTGGCCTGATTACCGCCATCCAGTGTGTTGAGGCGGTTGATCTGCCGCGTACCGCCCACGTCGAAGCTGTTTTCCAGAGCGCTCAGGTCCGGCTTGCCAAATTGAGTGACGTCGCTGGTTTCCAGGGTCAGCTCCACGGTTTCCCCGGAGTTGAGCCGCGTGCGGTCAACACTGGCTACCAGTTCCGCAGCCTGCCCCGGCATCGCAACAAGGCTGAGCAGCAAGCCGAACAATAGGGAGTAGGCGCGACTCATTGAGTGTTTTCCTGACGCTGTTGCTGTTCATACCAGAATTTACGTCGCAACAGCTCGCCGGGATCATCCGGGATCTGCCGCAACCATTGCTCAAGCGCCTGGCGCCGTTCGCCATTTATATTGCCGTCAGCCGGCCGGATCGGTGGCCGGGTGGTTTCTTCGTCATCCATCGGCGAACCGGACTGCGGGTTAGCTTTGGGTTGAACTGTCGACTCACCGGGCGAGGGCTCACCGTCGGCAGTGCTGGCCTCGGCGGATTCGGCCGATTGCTGACTTTCGGTACGCTGATGGGTCGCAGCCTGATTCTGCGGGTTTTCGCCGTCACTGTTGTCGTCGCGGCTTTGAGCCTGATCGGACTCTTGAGGTTCCGCCGCTTTACTCTTCTCCAGCGCCTCTTCTACCAATGCCTTGTTCTGCAGGGCTGCCTGCAAGTCAGGCTGGCGCTCCAGTGCCTGCTCATAAGCGTCCAGCGCGGCTTCAAGTTCGCCATTGCGGGCCAGCGCATTCCCGCGATTGTAATGGTCGGCGGCGCTATTGCCCTCGGCAAAACGCTGGGCGGCGCTGGCGTAATCTCCGGCCTGGTACAGCGCGATGCCTTTCCACTGGGAATTTTCAAAGTGCTGAGCGGCTTCGGCGGGACGCTGCTGCTCAAGCAGTTGCTGACCCTGCTGATCGGGGCGCAACCACAGATCGGCGAACTCGAAGGCATAGCTGTTCTGCGGCAGCGCCATTAATAGCGGCAGGCACAGCAGCCAGCCGCGACGTCCGGCGCAAGCCGCCAGCAGCAACAGCGGCAGCAGGAACCAGTAGCCCTGGTCGGTCCAGCTGTCGAGCTGAATCAGTTGCCCATCGTTTTGTACTTGTTTCGGGCTGTCCAGCAAGCCCAGTTCGCGTAGATCGTGATCGTCCATGCGCAACTGCCGGTACTGACCGCCGACCTGCCCGGCAAAGTCCGTGAGGCTGGCGCTGTCCAGACGCGGCAGCAGGATCGCGCCCTGGGCGTCTTTGAGCAGACCGCCTTTTTCCTGCTCGACCGGTGCACCTTCAGCGGTGCCAACCCCGAGAATCAGCAGCGGCGGTGACTGGCCGACCAGCGCCTGACGAATACCCTGGCGCTCCTGTTCGCTCAGCGATGAGCCGATGATCAACAAACGCCCTCGTCCCAGCTCGCCTTGCTTGAGCAGGGCTAGCGCCTTGTGGACGGCCAGATCGGCGCGGTGCCCGGCCTGCGGCATGATCGACGGTTTGACCGCATCCAGCAGATTGCGAATAGTGATCTGATCATCGGACAGCGGCACCAGCGTATGGGCGCTACCGGAGTAGACGATGATCGCCGTTTGCGAATCGCTGCGGGCCTGCAGCAGGTCCATCAGTTTACGACGGGCTTGTTCGAGTCGCGTCGGCGGGGCATCGGTGGCGAGCATTTCCGGGGTCAGTTCCAGCATCACCACCAGCGGATCAACAGGCTTCTGGCTCAACTGTTCGACACGCTGCCAGCCAGGGCCAAGCAGCGCCAGCAAACCCAGTAGCCAGGCAATGCCGAGCACGATCCACGGTTTTTTACTGTCACGACCGCGGCCGCCGCTGAGCAGGACGGAATGGAACGCAGGGGGCAGAATCATCTGCCAGCGCCCGGCACGTTTCTGCCGATTCCAGAGTTGCCACAGCAGCCAGCCCAGTAACGGCAGGAGCAATAACCACCAAGGGCGGAACCAGTGCGGCCAAAGTGCGATCATCGGCGGCGCCCCAGACGTTTGACTTGTTGCCCGACCCGCTGACGCCAATGCTGACCATCACGAACAAAGCGTTGGCGGTTGAGCACGCGGTGCACCGGGTTGTTCGGCCAGCGTTCGTGCGCAACCAGCAACACGCTCAGCAGCATCGCCATCGCGAGTGGCCAGTGATAAAGCGCCTGAGCAGGGCGTGCCTGAGTCTGTTGTTGCGCAACCGGCTCAAGGGCGTCGAGGGTCTGACGAATTTTTTCCAACTGGTCGCCGTCCCTCGCACGGAAATACTGCCCGCCGGTCAACTGGGCAATTTCCTTGAGGGTCGGCTCATCCAGGTCCAGGCTGGGGTTGAGCCCAAGCATGCCCAGCGAGCCTTCTTTGTTTGGGTCCGAGCCGATGCCAATCGTGTAAATCTTCACCTGTTGTTCGGCCGCCAGACGCGCGGCGGTGACAGGATCAATCTGCCCGCCATTGTTGGCGCCGTCGGTGACCAGCACCAGCACGCGGCTCTGCGCAGGGCGAAGGCGCAAGCGTTTCAAGGCCAGGCCAATGGCATCGCCGATAGCGGTATTTTTCCCGGCGATGCCGATGCGTGCTTCATCCAGCCAGACGCGCACGGTGTGGCGGTCGAAGGTCAGCGGGGCTTGAACAAATGCCTGGCTGCCAAACAGGATCAGGCCGACTCGATCTCCTTTGCGGCCTTGCAGAAAGTCACCCAGCAAATGCTGCACCAAAACCAGTCGGCTGACTTCGTCGCTTTTCCACTCCATGTCCGGGTAATCCATGGAGCCGGAAACATCCACGGCGACCAGCAGGTCCCGACCGCTGGACGGCAATGGCAGCGGCTCGCCCAGCCATTGCGGGCGGGCAGCCGCGACCAGCAGCAGTAACCAGATCAGGATAAACGGCAGTTGCTGGCGCCAGCCGGGCAGGGCGACTTTGGCGCGCCGCCCGACCAATTCCTCCAGATCACCGAGAAAGCTGACTTTGAGTGCCGCTTCGCCGCTGTCGGCACCGGGCAACAGCAGCCGCATCAGCCACGGCAAGGGCAGCAGGGCGAATACCCACGGCCAGGCGAACTCAAACATGTTTGCGAATCCAGGTTTCAACGGATTGCGTCAGACCATTGATGGCCTTGTCGTCGAGTTTGCATTCGGGCTTGTACACGCCCTCCACCAGTACCATCCAGCGGGTCAAACCGGCAGCCGGGCAGCGGTTGTCGAGAAACGCCAGCCATTTGCGGCCATTCAGCGTATGGCTCTGGCTGTACGGATAGTGGTTACGGCACAGTCTTTTCAGCAGACCGTTGATTTGCTGCAACCAGGCACCGGCCGGAGCGCCGTCATAAGGCTTGGGCATGTTGGCGAGTTCGGCGAGGGCTGCAACGCGCACAGGGTCCAGCGGCAGTTCGGCACGGCGAACCCGGGTTTTCACTGGCAGCACATGCCGCACTCGCCACAATCCCCAACCGGCCAGCGGAACCAGCAACAACAGTAACCACCAGCCCGGAGCCAGCGGCCAGAAGCCCACGGCTTGTGGGGCAATCAGCGGTTGCAGTTGGTCCAGCGGGTTCATTTGCGTTTCACCGGGCGCTGAGCGTTCAGGTATTCGCGCAGTTGTTCGACCATTTCCTGCTGGGTGCTCAGCGGCATCAACAGCACACGCAGTTTCTTCGCGAGCATTTCCCAGCGATCTTTACGCGCCTCGCCCTGGGCGCGATAGGCCTGGCGCAGTTCGGGGTTCAGGGTGTCCATTTCCAGCTGCGCGCCGCGTTCGGCAAAGCGCAGCAGGCCGGAGGCGGGAAGGGCATGATCCAGCGGGTCGGACAACGGCAACAGCAGCAGGTCACAATGTCGCGACAACAGGCTCAGCTGTTGTTCCGCGGCATCGGTTAGTGCGCGTTCATCACACAGGACAATCACCAGACTGCCCGGCCGCAGCACCTCGCGTGCTCGCCGCAAAGCGATGCCGAGTGCGTCGCGGTCGGCAGCAATTTCGGTGTGCAGCGACTGATTGACGCGCACCAGTCGGTTGAGCAGTTGCAGCAGGCTCTGCTTGCTGCGCCGGGGTTTGATTTCGTAATGCTCGTTGTCGCCAAACACCAGGCCGCCGACCCGGTCGTTGTGGATCAGCGCCGCCCAGCCGATCAGTGCCGCAGCCTGGGCGGCGAGCACTGATTTGAACATCAGGCCCGAGCCGAAAAACAGCCTGCGGCTTTGCTCGACCAGGATGAAAATCGGGCGTTCGCGTTCTTCGTGGAACAGCTTGGTGTGCGGTTCCTGAGTCCGTGCGGTCACTCGCCAGTCAATGCTGCGAACGTCATCACCCGCCTGATAAACCCGCACCTGATCGAAATCCACACCCCGGCCGCGCAGCTTGGAATGGTGTAAGCCAATCAACGGGCTACGCTGGCTCGGGGTGGAGAACAGCTGGACTTCGCGGACGCGATGACGCATCTCGATCAGCTCAGTGAGGCTGACGCGAATACCCGGCTGGGGGATCAGGTAGGGTTGCATGGCTTCACGCAACAGCCACGACATCAAGAATGCGCTGGATCACCCGGTCCTGATCGATCCCGGCGGCTTCCGCTTCGAACGACAGGATGATCCGGTGGCGCAATACGTCGAACAGAACTGCCTGAATGTCTTCCGGGCTGACGAAGTCTCGGCCCGCTAACCACGCGTGAGCACGGGCGCAGCGGTCCAGCGCAATGGACCCGCGCGGGCTGGCCCCGTAGGAGATCCATTCAGCCATTTCCGCATCGAACTTGGCCGGGGTGCGGGTCGCCATGACCAACTGAACCAGGTATTCCTCCACCGCATCGGCCATGTACAAACCGAGGATTTCCTTGCGAGCGGCGAAAATTGCCTGCTGGCTGACCCGGCGCTCTGGCTTGGTTTCGCCATTCAGGGCTTCGCCGCGGGCCTGGGCAAGAATCTTGCGTTCTACCGAAGCATCCGGGAAACCGATCTTGACGTGCATCAGGAAACGGTCGAGTTGGGCTTCAGGCAGCGGATAGGTGCCTTCCTGCTCGATGGGGTTCTGGGTGGCCATGACCAGGAAAAGTGGCGACAGGTCGTAGGTGCTGCGACCAACGCTGACCTGGCGCTCGGCCATGGCTTCGAGCAGTGCCGACTGAACCTTGGCGGGCGCACGGTTGATTTCGTCTGCCAGCACCAGATTGTGGAAGATCGGCCCCTGTTGGAAGACGAAGCTGCCGGTTTCCGGACGGTAGATCTCGGTGCCGGTGATGTCGGCAGGCAGCAGGTCAGGGGTAAATTGAATGCGGTGGAATTGTGCTTCGATGCCTTCTGCCAGTTCCTTGATCGCTTTGGTCTTGGCCAGACCGGGTGCGCCTTCGACGAGCATGTGACCGTCGGCGAGCAGGGCGATCAGGAGACGTTCGATCAGTTTTTCCTGGCCGAGAATCTGCGTGGAAAGAAAGGTTCGCAGCGCAATCAGCGCTTCACGATGTTCCATCGGTGACTGTTCCTGGCAGGTAATCAGCGGCGTCATGTGACACCGAAGCTGGGGGCGTTACTTTAATGCATTAGGGGGGCGGGAGACTAACGTGGATGGGGGAATTTTCCGCAAAACATGATGGTGTACCGTTTATCAGTCAAAGCTCAGAGTGCCAAGGCAGGTAAAAGCGTCCTAGAAGCCTCTAGGTCCGGCTCTTGTCAGCGATGACGGTTGAGGGGCAGGAGGGCGATGCAGGGGATCTGGATGCCGTCGGTCATTTGCAGCTGTCAGGCTGGTCAGCATTTGCTTAGCTGAAGTATGTCGGGTCTTTTGCTGTGGCTCAGAGAGGAACATTCTCAGGATGAGTTTTCCGCCATGGCAAGCAAGAAAGGCAAAGCCGTCAAGCCGCTGTCGGCAATGGATGTGTTGCTGAGCAGCACCGGTCAGCACCGTAACGCTCCTTTAACCCTGTCCGAGCAATACCCTACGGTGTTGAGCGTGGCGCGCAGCGATGTGGTCGGGCTGCTGAACAACAACCCCGGTCTGCACATCACTGAAGCCCGTGAACTGGTGCAACGTGCTCGAGCGATGTCGGTAGTGATTGCCCGGCAATTTCGCGAGCAACGGCTGACAGCATCTGTGCACCATGCCAACCGTCCGCCGACGGGGGTCAAAGGGCTGGTCGAGGGCCCGACCTATACCGACATGTTCAACCCGGACTGGGCGAATCAGTGCCCACCTGACGCCATTGAGGCGACCACCTCCCCCGTGGCTTACCTGGCTGACCTGTATCGTTATAGCCAGGAACTGGAAGCTACCGGTAAGCCAGCGGATGTCATCACCCTTGATGCTCGTCGCCCCGACCTCAAAAATCTGGTGCTGGATCACACCGCCCTGAACCGTATCGAGCCAACTATCGTGCTGGTCAACGAGATTCTGGATTCATCGATCCGCAAACACCTGGATGACCATAACCTTACAGACACGACCGTTGACGATGCGCTGCTTGAGGCTCGCTACCCCAATGCATTGCCGTTCGAGCGCTACACCAGCCAGATCAACTATGTGCTGGAGCGTAAAGGCCATTCACTGGGCGACGTGATTCGTCAGGCTGACCCGGCTTACCCGTACTTCAAAGAGCCGGGAGCACATTCGGCACTGTCCGATGTTGCGCTGATTCAGGACACCGGTTTCGGGCCGGCGCAGCAGTCGCTGCTGTTGGAGGCGCCGTACTTCCCGGACGCTGCAACCCGGACGCGCTCGCTTGTCGCCGGTAAATGGCGCATTGAGCCCCGCACTCGCTTGCTGGTAGAGGCGACAGAGGATGAACATCAGTTCAGCACTTTTTTCGAAGATAACTTCGGTGTGGGGGGACTCATTGATCTGCAAGACACCCAGACCTTCTGCCTGCGTACCGGGCTGAACACCGAAGAGCTTGAAGCCTTGCTGTCGGTTGGGGCTTTTGCCCCCAGCCGCTCGGTCAACGTGACCGCCGCTGCCGAAGCCGCCCCAGTGGATGGCAGCCAGGCCGGTTCGGTGTACATCAATGCGGGCAAGGCACCGGCCATGGCGATAGAAACCCTGCCGGGTGAAAGCGTTGATGGCGTACTGGTCGAAGGGCCGCGCCATCATATTGTCAATGCCAGCCCAGACCGTTTCGACCGTATGAATCGCATGATAAGGCTGGCGCGCTGGCTGGACCTGCCGTTTGATGAAGTGGATCAGATCATCGTTGCCTGCATGCGGGCGGAAGTGCAGTCAGCAGCGGTGTTCCCGGTCATCACTGCGAACACTCTGCGTGCTATCGGTCTGTTTCAGACATTGCGGCGCAAGTACAAACTGCCCGCCGAGGATTTTGCGGCGCTGATTCAGGGCATCGGTGTTTATGGGCGCGGCAAGGAAGCGTCGCATTTCGACCGGGTCTTCAACAGCCAGGCGCTGTTTTCCGAACCGCTGAAACTCGATAACACACCCATGGTGGTGGCGCCTGCCACTGAGGCCCAGCGGCAGAAAGTGGATCATCTGTGCGCCTCGCTGGGCATGACCTATGAAAGCTTTCGTTATTTGGCGCGCATCGTTGTCCAGTCCCGCGGCGATTCAGAGGATCACCCGTTGCTGTGGTCGGTGGAGGTGGTGTCGACGTTTTATAGACTGACAAAACTGCCACGCTATATGGGGGTGACCACCATTGAGGCCCTCGCGCTGATCGAGATTCTTGACAGCCGCGCGAGCCAGTTAACGTCGAAAGTGGCGGGGCGGGTGCGCATTGAAACCCATGCGGCGAGCACTGAAACCGACACGTTGAGCGTCCTCCATGCCTGGGTGGATTGCGTGGCCTGGATGCAGGAAACCGGCTGGCAGGTCGCGCAGCTGTACCCGCTTTTGGGTGCGAGGTTTACCGACATCGTTGCGTCGGATGCGGAGCTAGGTTTGCTTGATCAAATCAACCAGCGGCTGCAGGCAGCTTTGATCACGGACAGCAGCTTTGCAGAAATCGGCGCGCCCGTTTCTGAGGTCTTGTCGGTGCTCGATGATGAGGGACAGGAGCGCCAGGTGCTGCAGGAGATTGACTGGTTTGAAAGGCTCGAGGCCTTTATTGACACCGCGCCTCAGACTAAAGGTCTGGTCAAGTATCTGGCGGACAATGAGCCCGGGTTTGAGAGTTCTCTTGAGGTAATAGTTAAAGCCGTCGTTGCTCAGTTGAAGCCGGATGATGATGCCTTGGCTGACAAGATAATCAACCGGGTGATGCGCGCGCGGGCAGAGCAAGGCGCCTTGTTGATGGAGGGTCTTGCGGGGTATTTGAATGTTTCTGCCGACCAGGCCGATGCGCTTTTAGCCTGGGCGCAGGGCAATCGTTATGAGCTGTTGAAGGAGGTATGCCGGATAGGTGGCGGGGGTAACACCATAAAGGTGGCTATAGGCGATGACATATTGTGGCTGTTGGTGCAGTTGTCGCAGCGCGCGACAATCACCCGCCATCTGCACATGAGCTCGGCACTGATTCGACAGTTTGTGGGACAGCCAGACTGGTTGGGTCTGCCCGATGCCAGCCTTTCATTTCGAGCTGTTTATACCCTGACCCAATACGCCACGGTAGTTCAGCGCAGTGAGCAGAGTGAAGACACGTTGCTGGACTATATACGGCTGGTAAATACCCATACCGGGGGAAGTCCAGGGGATAAACGACTTATTCGCGAGAGCGCGGCACAACGGCTGGGTGCTTACTTGCGCTGGGGTATTCGCGAGATATTGGCGGTTGCGATGTATCTGGACAGCGATAGCGGTGTAAGTCGCACTGTGCCGAGCATAGACGTAATCAGTCGCCTGGCGCTCATGGGCCATCAGGCGAGCCTGGACGCCAAGTCATTGCTGGCCTTGGCCATGTTGCAACCGACCAGCCGGGTAGCGGAATATCGAGACGCTGCCGAGCAGGCACTCAGCACCATCAATAGCTTGATGTCCCAGGTGCCGGAAAGCGAAGTGGGTCAGAGCCGGGCGCATACCATCACTGTGTCCAGGGATTATCTGGTTGCCAATAAACCGGGTGAGCAAGCTGTCTTTACTCTTACCCTGCGTTCGCTAACGGATGAGCCACTGGTGGATATATCCCTTCGCTGGGAGACAAGCCTGGGTCAGTTGAGCGGTGGCGGTAACTCTGATGCGCAGGGCGTAGCCATCGCGACGCTGGATGCGGGCGACGCAATAGGGATTGCGATAGTGCAGGTGCATTTCGGCCTGGGTGAAACCCAAAAGGCGCCTGCTGTAACGATTGGTTATGACAAGGTCACCATGAATTTTGTTCGCCAGCCCGGCGAACGAGAACCCGACTCCGCTTTGGCTAACAGGCTTGAACCCATTTTCTTCAGCAATTACCTGCAAGATGATTATGGCAATTGGGGGATCGATTACCCGGTGACGTGGGGAACAACTCTGGGCGAGTTCCGGCGTCATATCACCTTGGGCGACGGCGATGGCAAGGTAGAGGCAGAGCTGAGGAGCCTTTCTCCAAGCGAGGGGCCTGAAGTTGCAGTCGTCGCTGTGTGTGAAAATGGCAACGCCTGTCAATTCATCGGTGTAACGTTCACTGACGATCCCTACTTTCAATATATTCGCTTCGCCGATGCAGTAACGGTTGGCTATGAAGTCAAGGTTGAGTGTCGTGTGGTGAGCATTGATGGTAATCCTATTGAGCCGGTAACCGTTGTTGAGTGGGTGAGCGATAACGGTGATTTTGAAGTTGCCACCAGCGAAACGGATGAGGATGGGGTGGCTTTCGCAATGTTTACGCCCGCAACGGTTGGTAATGTGATTGTCACTGTAAGCTCTATTGATGTTAAAACTGATAAACAAAGTGAAAGCACTCCGGTGTATCCCGTTACGACATTGGCGCTCACAGTGTCCGATGAGACCTACCTTATAGGTACTGCTCCGCTGGTTTTCTCCAGTGAATTGAAAGTAGGTGTCGACCCCGCAGTAAAGCGGTGTGTCAATTGGTATGTGGATAATGTGAGGAAACCCGACTCTTATACCAACGCACGGGGGGTTGCGATATTTTCATCGAAGTTCCCATTTGGAACTCACGTGATTAAGGCCGTTGTCGCAGGGACAAATATTGAAGACGTTGCGACTGTGGAAACGGTAGGGTACACGTTTGAATGTGTTATGAGTGGATGGCTGTTGCCAGAACAGGCGCCAGACCTGTTGTCGCGATACGAGTCCTATACTCTGACTATTAAAGCTTTTGTGATCGATACCCATGAATTGGTGGTCGGTGCGCCATTTGTGGTCAAAGGCAAGGGGGTTGCAGAATTGGCCATAAATATAACGGGGTTGGATAAGCCTGCGCTGTCAACCGCTGATGGTAATAAATTTGACATTACCTTCGATGCGTTACCCCTTACCGGAGTTTTATCTTTGGAAGTTGAGTCGGGTGGGCAGGTGCTGTGGCGCGCTGATTATAAGGTGGGTTACTACTATCAGTTGAAAGAGATTCGCCGAAATTCATTGCTCAGTCTATTCGCGTTCCTGGTCCCTTATTCAAAATCAGAGAATACGAAGCCGATTCATGGGGTGTTGCACCCATCGGTTATTTGTCAGGTGTCTATTCCGGATGTCCACTGGGCTAATGGAGTCTTTTTTGAAAGCTCTCTCCTTGATCCTGCCGAGATTGGTGGTCTGCTTCTTTATCAAGGGGCCGTTGCGCGACCTGGTACTATCGTATTTGCTGATGGGGACGCCGAATTAGACGGATGTTTTTATTTGATTGAGAGTAGCGCCACTGTTCCACTTTAAGTTAAATAATGGTTCGGTTTTTTTCATGTGATCTCGATGGGGTCGTATGATAAAAACTTTATCGCTTGCTTGGAGGTACACCGCGAAGACGCACGGGCCGCCACCATTTGGCCTACTAATCAGGCCAACTAACACAGCCGTGCCCTAGCGAAGCACACCCGACGACGGCCAAACGACGGAGTAGTCTGTTCATATACATCACGGATGAGGATCACAATCATGAGCCAAGCAGTCATCGGCACTCTGGAGCAGCAGCGCAGAGACGCGCTGGTTGCCTACTACCTTGGGAAACTGGTCGGGCAAGGTAGCACGCCGCCCAGAATCGCCACCGAGAACGACTTGTACGAATACCTCCTTATTGATAACCAAATCAGTGCGCAGGTCGACACCAGTCGTGTAGCTCAGGGTATTGCCAGTGTTCAGCAGCACATTCATGCGATCTACCACGGTATGGAGCCTGGTTATTCAAAGGGTTTCGGTGACGAACGACTGCAGCGTTGGCGTGAAGGCATGAGTGAATACAGTGTCTGGACGGGCTACCAGATGATTGAGGATTATCCGGAGAACTATATCGACCCGACCCTGCGCTTGGGCAAGACCAGCCTGTTCCAGGCACTCGAAGTGGACCTGGGGCAAAGCAGGATCAGTGAAGATAACGTACAGGTTGCACTGAAAAACTATCTGGATAGTTTTGAGTTGGTCAGCAATTTGCACGTTGTCGCCTGTTATGTTGATGGCGAGGATTTCAAAAAGGCCGATTATTACTTTTTCGGGCGACAAAATGTAGAACCGTTTGCCCACTACTGGCGCAAGGCTAAAATAGATATACAGGAAAACAGCACTCAGATCAGCCCTTCGGCCTGGAGTGAATGGAAAAGTATTGACGTCGCGTTCGATGCAAAAGTATCGCATGTACGACCGGTGGTGGTAGACGGTAGATTACATATTGTCTGGGTCGAGTTGGGGCAGGCCGAAGTCAACGACAGCGGTGCGAAAACCGGCAAGTTTTTTTATCGAGCGAAAATGGCGTATAAGAAAATCTCGGACAGGTGGTCGCCGGCAACGACCATTTATGAAGGGTTGACCGATAAGCAGGATTTGGCCGATACCGCTGCAGGGCGTTTTACCTTGGTAGCGTCTATGGATGTACGTTTTGCTGGCGATCCTCGTCTGATAGTGTGTTTTCAGTTCAGGTCCGCGCAAAAGGAACAAGTCGTTGCCGCTGAAAGCGAGCGGTTTCTACTGGTGTTTGACAAAGTATTCAATAAACTAACACTGCCAGCTAGCGAGCAGGCTCAGTTGTATGGTATTGCTGCGACGATGTTGGGCGCAGATCCAACGCGTGTGCAATATCCCCTCGCGGGTCGGTATTCGGACGATACTAACCAGTGGGTGCTGGATAGCGTTTCCTGGAATACTGACGATGGCGCCGATAATGATAGGCCCGTTGAAGGGATCAATCAGGCACTTGACCTTGAAGTAAAGCTGTATACCTCAGGTGCTGATTGTTCATTGAGTGTTCAGGGCGTATGTACGGCAGAACGACTGCAACGCAGTTCTTTCCAATTCCGGGTAAGGAACGTTACCCGGCATCAGGGGAATCAATATAACTTCCATGTGGAGGGTAGTCTGGATGGTTTTGTGTTGCGCTCGATGATGTGGGCGGATAGCGGACCTTTGACGGACACAGGTACGTTAAAATATAAGGGTTCAGCCATTTGTAATCTGGAACCTGAGGACTTTGAATATGTAGGCGGTACAAACTATTCATCGCGGCTTCCCTTGACGGGGATTTCTGTTGATGAATTAGCGGCCTTGTCGCAGGAGGATATCCAGGCCGGTGCTGGTTTTACGATGGATATGTTCGGGACTGCGCTTTCATTTGCTTCCACTGATGATTATTATTTTGAGGAGTTCGCCCCGATAACTCATGGTTTTGATATCTGGGCTTTTGCGCCGTCGGTGTCATGCGAGTTGACGCTCAATGGTGCAGCCAGAACACCGATAGAGTCAATTGAGTGGGCTGGCGAAGAGGCAGTCAAGATACTTCACTTTGGCGCTTTACCTAAAGGCTCCGGTTTGGGGTACAACGAATTCAGTATTGTAAGAATCCGGAAACCTTTGCCTGTTCCAGTCGTTGTCAACACGCCTGAGGGTGGGCAGTTTCTTGATTTCGCGGCGCTAAAATTGCCCTCCCTACGCTATGTGCGCTTGAATACTACCTTTGCAAAAGAACTGGTAAAACGGGCGGAGGTTTCCTCGAAGAGCGTTTTGAGTTGGGAGGCTCAACACACCTTAGAGCCGGCAGTCCCCAACGCTGAGAGCCCCTCTGAAGTGCCTCTGGATTTCAAAGGCGCCAATGGCCGCTACTTCTGGGAGTTGTTCTTCCATCTACCGCATCTGGTCGCCCATCGTCTGCACGCGGAGTTTGATTACTCCGGCGCCGAAAACTGGCTGCATTACTTGTTCAATCCGCTTCAGCGAATCGCTCCACTGTATCCGCCCCCTGTGGCAGAGCATTCCTATTGGGTCAGTCGCCCTCTGAGCTTTGCCTATGACCCCGGCTATGAGTGGGGTGGGCCAGGTGATCCCGATGCCATTGCCTATGGCGTTCCATCGCATTATCGCAAAGCGATTTTCGTCTTTTATCTGAATAACCTGATTGCTCACGGCGACACGCTCTATCGGCAGTTGACCCGCGACACACTCGGCCACGCGCAATTGCTCTACATCCGCGCGGTTTCGCTGCTTGGGCCGCTTTCCAAGGGCCGCAGTATCAGTCGTTGGACACCGATGTCGCTGAAGGCGGCCTCTGCTGACGACTCGCTGTTTGCCGATTTTGAGGCCTTGGGGTTCAGGGGGGGTGAGCACGATGTGCCCAGCCACATCGAAGGGGCGGCTTGGCTGCGTTTGCTAGATGCGCCTTGGTTCCGTGTGCCGGTCAATGTCCAGTTACTCGATCTCTGGGACCGCCTAGCCTTGCGGCTTTATAACCTGAGGCACAATCTGAGCCTGGATGGTAAAACCATGTCACTGTCGCTGTATGAGCCGTCCGCAAACCCCTTTGATCTGCTACGCGCCCAAGCGGCGGGCGGCGGCAGTGGTCGGCGGCGTCTAGCGTCGCTGGCGATCATCCCTGCGTATCGTTTCCGGGCCATGTTGCCGCGGGTTCAGAATGCCGTCGAAACATTAATCCGTTATGGCGAGCAAGTGCGCGGCTATATGGAGACGCGTGATCGGGCACATCAGGAAGAGCTGCAACAGTCTCATCTTCTGGAATTGGCCGCCTTTACTGAAACTTTGCAATTGCAGCTGAAAAAGCAGGCTGACGCGGCGAAGACTGCACTGACTGGTAGCAAGGTTGCGATTGAGGCGCGTAAGGATTATTACCTCAAGTTGGTTGAGCAGGATGTCAGCTCGGCCGAGAAGAGCGGAATGGGCAAGCAGCTTGAAACCAAGTCCTGGAACAATGGCGTTGCAGGTGTCACGACTACGGCGCACATACTTGACTCGTTTCCAAGTATTTTTGGGGTGGCGAACGGCGGTGCTCACTTCGGGGCGGCAAGCTTAGCGATCTCTGCTGGTCTTCAGATGAAAGTCAACGATCTGGCCATTGATGCAGACCGTATGCTGATCAAAGAACAATACCGCCGCCGCCGTGACGACTGGCAATTCCTGAAGATGCAAGCCGACCACGAGTTGGCGGCGGTCGAATTACAGATCAAAACCCAGGACATTGCCATCGAAGCCGCAAAAACCAGTTACGAACAAGGGACCAAGGCCCAGCAACAGGCTCAGGACTACTATGCCTTCCTGAAAAGTCGTGATGCCGGTATGGCCTTGTATCAGTGGCTACTGAGCCAGATGTCGACCCTGTATTTCCAGGCTTACGACGCGGTGTTATCGCTGTGCCTGGCTACCGAGGCGTGCTGGCAGTACGAAATCGGTGATCGCGATACGCGCTTCATTTCCACCAATGCCTGGGCGGACAATCGCTTTGGACTGACGGCCGGTGAGTCTTTGAAGCTCGGCTTGCTGCAAATGGAGTCGGCATTCCTCTCGCGGCACGAGCGCAGGCTGGAACTCACCAAAACCATTTCTCTGAAAAGCCTGCTCAAGGACTACGATCCCGGCGCGGACAGCCAGGGCGCAGAACCATTGGTGACAGGTTGGCAGGCGGTGATTGCCCAGTTGCACGACAAGGGTGAGATTACCTTCGACCTTAAGTCTTCACTGTTCGACAAGGATTATCCCGGCCACTACTTACGCCAGCTAATACGCGTTTCCGTGTCGATACCGGCCGTTATCGGACCCTATGAGGACACACGGGTCATATTGACGCAGCAGACCAGTAGCACGCTCTTGAAACCGGACCTGCCGGGGGTGCGTCACCTCTATAAAGAAGCCGGCGAGTTACCGCCGGACCTGGAGGATGAAAACATCGCGCCGACGCATATCGTCTTTAACCCGAGGGCCCAGCAGCAGATCGGTATTTCAACGGGCGTCGACGACCACGGGATGTTCATGCTCGATTTTGGAGATGAACGTTACTTTCCCTTCGAAGGCACGGGTGCGGTTTCCCGTTGGAGCCTGAGGTTTGCGCGCCATGCCTCCGAGCGGCAAAGCGCAATCCTCGACTCACTTACCGACATCATCCTCCACGTTCGCTACCTGGCCGTGGACGGAGGCGAGGTCTTCACCCGCGAGGTAGAAGAGCTGGTCGTGACGGTCGAGGCCGGCGAGGAAACGCGTCGGCGTTCATTGGCGTCAATGTCAGCGCAGAAGCTGCTTAACTGATCTCGCTGACGTAAGCCCCGACGTCCTTGAGGATGAGCCGCAATGTCTCGTCCAATTCACGCAGCTCGTTGGCGGGCGTGCTGTGGCGAATCTCGTATCGGGTATCGCCGCCCAGCGGCAGCGCATCGGCCGCATCGATTTCTACCAGCAGACGTTCGGCACTGAAGGTTACTTTCAGGTTTGAACTGACGTTAATGGTGTCGTCAACGAAGGTTATGTCGACTTCGTCTTCATCCGGAAAACGCGCCAGCAGAAACAAATCTCCGTTGCTGCCATGGCAGCAGACCAGCGCCATGTTGTCTTCTTCCTCATCGCAGGGGTTGAAGATGAAGTTGTCGGTGGTCATTTGCATGGTCGTGATTCTCGGGGAAAGAGTGCAGAGAGGGATTTTGCCAGCCCCGGCCCCACTTTGCCGAAGCAATTTTTTACAACGGCAATTGCCTCGGGTTTTACGTGCATGGCGATGACCGAATATGTCGCAGCACGACAAGTAACTGCCCGTCGGCTGTCGTTAAGCTGGGTGGCGGATGAACGGTAGTGGGAGAAATCTTACCCTGCGTGTTGTTTTTTCCGGCAACGGATGCAGAAAGCAAATGTGACGAGTCGTTCGCGGCAAGCGTTAGTTCTTTGGCTTATGCTGTGCCTCTGCCGTTTCATCCAGGCACAGCATGTGCAGGCAACACTTCCTTCAAGCTTCCTTCTAAAAAAGCACAAGCGGAGTACCTCAGATGGCGTTCTTCACCGCAGCCAGCAAGTCTGACTTTCAGCATCAACTGCAAGCAGCACTGGCGCAGCACATCAGTGAACAGGCACTGCCACAAGTGGCGCTGTTCGCTGAGCAATTCTTCGGCATCATTTCCCTTGATGAACTCACTCAGCGTCGCTTGTCCGATCTCGCAGGCTGCACCTTGTCAGCCTGGCGTCTGCTTGAGCGTTTCGAACACGATACCCCGCAGGTCCGCGTTTATAACCCCGACTACGAACGTCACGGCTGGCAGTCGACCCACACTGCCGTCGAAGTGCTGCATCACGACCTGCCATTTCTGGTGGACTCGGTACGCACCGAACTGAACCGTCGCGGTTACAGCATCCATACGCTGCAAACCACCGTCCTGAGCGTGCGTCGTGGTAACAAAGGCGAGCTGCTGGAATTGCTGCCTAAAGGCACCAGCGGCGAAGGCGTGCTGCAAGAATCCCTGATGTACCTCGAAATCGACCGCTGCGCCAACGCCAGCGAGTTGAACGTGTTGGCTCGCGAGCTGGAGCAAGTGCTCGGTGAAGTGCGGGTTGCGGTAGAAGATTTCGAACCGATGAAAGCCAAGCTGCACGAGCTGCTGGCCGGTATCGATTCAGTGCAGTACAGCGTTGAAGAAGGTGAAAAGTCCGAGGTCAAAGCGTTTCTGCAATGGCTGGTGGATAACCACTTCACCTTCCTGGGTTATGAAGAGTTTCAAGTCAGCAGCGAGGCCGACGGCGGCCAGTTGGTGTACGACGAGTCGTCTTTCCTTGGCTTGACCAAGCGCCTGCGCGCCGGCTTGACCCGCGAAGACCTGCACATCGAAGACTACGCCGTCAGCTATCTGCAAGAGCCGATGTTGCTGTCCTTCGCCAAGGCTGCGCACCCAAGTCGCGTGCATCGTCCGGCGTATCCTGACTATGTGTCGATCCGCCAGATCGACGCGTCGGGCAAGGTCATCAAGGAATGCCGTTTCATGGGCTTGTACACCTCGTCGGTGTATGGCGAAAGCGTACGTGTCATCCCGTATATCCGTCGCAAGGTGGCGGAGATCGAGCGTCGCTCCGGTTTCCATCCCAAGGCGCACCTTGGCAAGGAACTGGCTCAGGTGGTGGAAGTGCTGCCGCGTGATGACTTGTTCCAGACGCCGGTGGATGAGCTGTTCAACACCGTGATGTCGATTGTGCAGATCCAGGAGCGCAACAAGATTCGCGTGTTCCTGCGCAAAGACCCTTATGGCCGCTTCTGCTACTGCCTGGCTTACGTGCCACGCGATGTCTACTCCACTGAAGTGCGCCAGAAGATCCAGCAGGTCTTGATGGAGCGCCTCAAGGCCAGCGATTGTGAGTTCTGGACCTTCTTCTCCGAATCCGTGCTGGCCCGCGTGCAGTTGATTCTGCGGGTCGACCCGAAAGTCACCCTCAATATCGACCCCGTGCAGCTGGAAAACGAAGTTGTCCAGGCCTGCCGTTCGTGGAAAGACGACTACGCCAGCCTGGTCGTGGAAAGCTTTGGTGAAGCCCACGGCACCAATGTGCTGGCGGATTTCCCGAAAGGTTTCCCGGCTGGTTATCGCGAGCGTTTCGCCGCGCATTCGGCCGTGGTCGATATGCAGCACCTGTTGAACCTGAGCGAAGCCAAACCGTTGGTGATGAGCTTCTATCAGCCGCTGTCCGGCGACAAGGCGCAGCTGCATTGCAAGCTGTACCACGCGGATACGCCACTGGCCCTGTCGGATGTACTGCCGATTCTGGAAAACCTTGGCCTGCGTGTACTGGGTGAATTCCCGTATCGTCTGCGTCACACCAATGGCCGCGAGTTCTGGATTCATGACTTCGCGTTCACGGCGGCTGAAGGTCTGGAAATCGACATCCAGCAACTTAACGACACCTTGCAGGATGCGTTCGTGCACATCGTGCGCGGCGACGCCGAAAACGATGCATTCAACCGTCTGGTGTTGACCGCTGGCCTGCCGTGGCGCGACGTGGCGCTGCTGCGTGCTTACGCCCGTTACCTGAAACAGATTCGTCTGGGCTTCGACCTTGGCTACATCGCCACCACCCTGAACAACCACACGGACATCGCCCGTGAGCTGACCCGGCTGTTCAAAACGCGTTTCTATCTGGCGCGCAAACTGACCACCGAAGACCTGGACGACAAGCAACTGCGTCTGGAGCAGGCGATTCTGACGGCCCTGGACGATGTTCAGGTGCTCAACGAAGACCGCATCCTGCGTCGCTATCTGGACCTGATCAAAGCCACGCAACGCACCAACTTCTACCAGACCGACGCCAACGGCCAGAACAAGAGCTACTTCAGCTTCAAGTTCAACCCGCGTCTGATCCCCGAGTTGCCCAAGCCGGTGCCGAAGTTTGAAATCTTCGTTTACTCACCGCGCGTTGAAGGCGTGCACCTGCGCTTCGGCAACGTGGCCCGTGGCGGCTTGCGTTGGTCTGACCGTGAAGAAGACTTCCGCACCGAAGTGCTCGGGCTGGTGAAAGCCCAGCACGTGAAGAACTCGGTGATCGTGCCTGTGGGCGCCAAAGGCGGCTTCCTGCCGCGTCGCTTGCCGTTGGGTGGCAGCCGTGACGATATCCAGGCCGAAGGTATCGCCTGCTATCGCATCTTCATTTCCGGCTTGCTGGACATCACCGACAACCTCAAGGAAGGCGAACTGGTTCCGCCGGCCAACGTGGTGCGTCACGACGATGATGACCCGTACCTGGTGGTGGCTGCGGACAAGGGCACTGCGACCTTCTCCGACATCGCCAACGGCATCGCCATCGATTACGGCTTCTGGCTGGGCGATGCGTTTGCTTCCGGTGGTTCGGCCGGTTATGACCACAAGAAAATGGGCATTACCGCCAAGGGCGCGTGGGTTGGCGTGCAACGTCATTTCCGCGAGCGTGACATCAATGTTCAGCAGGACAGCATCAGCGTCATCGGTATCGGTGACATGGCCGGGGACGTCTTCGGCAATGGCTTGCTGATGTCCGACAAGCTGCAATTGGTGGCGGCGTTCAACCACCTGCACATCTTTATCGATCCAAACCCTGAGCCAGCCAGCAGCTTCGTTGAGCGCAAGCGTCTGTATGACCTGCCACGTTCGGCCTGGACCGATTACGACACCAGCATCATGTCGGCGGGCGGCGGGATTTTTCCACGCAGCGCGAAAAGCATCACCATCACGCCGCAGATGAAAGAACGCTTCGACATCAAGGCTGACAAGCTGACCCCGACCGAGCTGCTCAACGCGCTGCTCAAGGCACCGGTGGATCTGCTGTGGAACGGCGGCATCGGCACTTACGTCAAGTCCAGCGAAGAAAGCCACGCCGACGTGGGCGACAAGGCCAACGACGCGCACCGGGTCAACGGTGACGAGTTGCGCTGCAAGGTGGTGGGTGAGGGCGGTAACCTGGGCATGACCCAATTGGGTCGTGTCGAGTTCGCACTCAATGGCGGCAGTTCCAACACCGACTTCATCGACAACGCGGCTGGCGTGGACTGCTCCGACCACGAAGTGAACATCAAAATCCTGCTCAACGAAGTGGTGCAGGCGGGGGACATGACTGAAAAGCAGCGTAACCAACTGCTGGAAAGCATGACCGACGAAGTCGGCAATCTTGTGTTGGGCAACAACTACAAGCAGACCCAGGCACTGTCTTTGGCAACGCGTCGTGCTTACGAGCGCATTGCCGAGTACAAGCGCCTGATGGCGGATCTGGAAGCCCGTGGCAAGCTTGACCGCGCCATTGAGTTCCTGCCTGCTGAAGAGCAGATCAGCGAGCGTGTGGCGGCCGGTCATGGTCTGACGCGTCCTGAACTGTCGGTGTTGATCTCCTACAGCAAGATCGATCTGAACGAAGCGCTGCTGGAATCCCGCGTACCGGATGATGATTATCTGGCGCGTGATATGGAAACCGCGTTCCCGCCATCGCTGGGTGCCAAGTACTCCGGCGCCATGCGTCAGCACCGCCTGAAGCGCGAAATTGTCAGCACCCAGATTGCCAACGATCTGGTCAACCACATGGGCATCACCTTCGTGCAGCGACTCAAAGAGTCCACCGGCATGAGTGCGGCCAACGTGGCGGGCGCTTACGTGATCGTGCGGGACATCTTCCACCTGCCGCACTGGTTCCGTCAGATCGAAGCGCTGGACTACAAGGTCCCGGCTGAGATCCAGTTGGCATTGATGGACGAGTTGATGCGTCTGGGTCGTCGCGCAACACGCTGGTTCCTGCGCAGCCGTCGCAACGAGCTGGACGCGGGGCGTGATGTGGCGCACTTCGGTCCGCACATCGCGGCATTGGGTCTCAAACTCGACGAACTGCTGGAAGGTCCGACGCGTGAAGTCTGGCAGACCCGCTATCAGGCTTACGTCGAGGCCGGTGTGCCGGAGTTGCTCGCACGTATGGTTGCCGGTACGAGCCACTTGTACACGCTGTTGCCGATCATCGAAGCGTCTGACGTCACCGGGCAGAATGCTGCCGACGTGGCCAAGGCTTACTTCGCCGTGGGCAGTGCGCTGGACGTGACCTGGTACCTGCAACAGATCAGTAGTTTGCCGGTGGAAAACAACTGGCAAGCCCTGGCCCGTGAAGCGTTCCGTGATGACATCGACTGGCAGCAACGGGCGATCACCATCTCGGTTCTGCAGATGGCTGATGGTCCCGCCGACATCGAAGAGCGCCTGAATCTGTGGCTTGAACAGCACAGTGCAATGGTCGAACGCTGGCGCGCCATGCTGGTGGACATCCGCGCAGCAAGCGGCACGGACTACGCGATGTACGCCGTCGCCAACCGTGAGCTGCTGGACCTGGCCATGAGTGGGCAGGCTATTACCGTTTGATGGTTTAGTGCGGCTGTAATGAGAAAGCCCTGCATCGCGAGATGTGGGGCTTTTTTTATGGGTTGATACTGTCAGCGTCGCAAAGGTCCTGTGCGAGGCTTGCCCGCGATACATGAGAAGTAGCTACCAGTCACACCGCGTTATCGTTTATCGCGAGCAAGCTCAGCTCCCACAGGGGATCGCCGATATCTGTGGGGGCTGGGCTTGCCCGCGATACATGAGAAGTAGATACCAGTCACACCGCGTTATCGTTTATCGTCGGAATGCCGCCCAGACCAAGCTCGGCTCCCACAAGACCCAGGTTCGCCACGCAATTGTATTAATCCATGCCAATAAAAAACCCCGTCACAAGGACGGGGTTTTTTAACGCTGTGTTTCGTTTTTACGCTTGAACAACCGGGATGTTGGCGCTCGCTGCGATGTCACGGAACTCGGCGATCTGATCGAAGCTCAGGTAGCGGTATACGTCCGCAGCCATGGTATCGATCTGTTTCGCGTATTCCATGTACTCCTCAACGGTCGGCAGGCGACCCAGGATCGAAGCAACGGATGCCAGCTCGGCCGAGGCCAGGTAGACGTTCGCGCCGTCGCCCAGACGGTTCGGGAAGTTACGGGTCGAAGTCGACACAACCGTCGAGTTCGGCTCAACACGTGCCTGGTTACCCATGCACAGCGAGCAGCCCGGCATTTCCATGCGCGCGCCAGCCTTGCCGTAGATGCCGTAGTAGCCTTCTTCCGTCAGCTGGTGAGCATCCATCTTGGTCGGCGGCGAGAGCCACAGACGTGTCGGCAACTGGCCTTTGACCTTGTCCAGCAACTTGCCCGCAGCGCGGAAGTGGCCGATGTTGGTCATGCACGAACCGATGAACACTTCGTCGATTTTCTCGCCAGCAACGCTGGACAGCAGACGAGCGTCGTCCGGATCGTTCGGCGCGCAGAGCACTGGCTCGTTGACGTCGTTCAGGTCGATTTCGATGATTTCAGCGTATTCCGCGTCAGCATCGGCAACCATCAGCTCAGGGTTGGCAACCCAGGCTTCCATCGCTTGAGCACGACGTTCCAGAGTACGCACATCGCCGTAACCTTCGCCGATCATCCAGCGCAGCAGGGTGATGTTGGAGTTCAGGTACTCGGTGATCGACTCTTTCGACAGCTTGATGGTGCAACCGGCGGCAGAGCGCTCGGCCGAAGCGTCGGACAGTTCGAAAGCCTGTTCGATGCTCAGGTCATCAAGGCCTTCGATCTCCAGGATGCGGCCGGAGAAGGCGTTCTTCTTGCCTTTCTTCTCAACAGTCAGCAAGCCCGACTGAATGGCGAAGTAAGGAATCGCATGAACCAGGTCACGCAGAGTAATGCCAGGCTTCATTTTGCCTTTGAAACGCACCAGAATCGATTCCGGCATGTCCAGCGGCATAACGCCGGTGGCCGCAGCAAACGCAACCAGACCAGAACCAGCCGGGAACGAAATGCCCATCGGGAAACGGGTGTGGGAGTCACCACCGGTACCGACGGTATCCGGCAGCAGCATGCGGTTCAGCCAGCTGTGGATGATGCCGTCGCCCGGACGCAGGGAAACGCCGCCACGGGTCATGATGAAGTCAGGCAGCGTGTGGTGCGTGGTGACGTCGATCGGCTTTGGATAAGCAGCAGTGTGGCAGAAGGACTGCATGACCAGATCAGCGGAGAAGCCCAGGCACGCCAGGTCTTTCAGCTCGTCACGGGTCATCGGGCCAGTGGTGTCCTGGGAACCGACGGTAGTCATCTTCGGTTCGCAGTACGTACCTGGACGAACACCTTTGCCTTCCGGCAGGCCGCAGGCCTTGCCGACCATCTTCTGAGCCAGGGTGTAGCCCTTGCCAGTGTCGACCGGTGCTTCCGGCAGTTTGAACAGGTCAGTAGGACCCAGACCCAGCTCGGCACGAGCCTTGTCAGTCAGGCCGCGACCGATGATCAGCGGAATACGGCCGCCAGCACGGACTTCGTCCAACAGAACCGGCGTCTTCATTTCGAAGGTGGTCAGGACTTCGTCAGTGCCGTGTTTGCAGACTTTGCCAGCATGCGGATACAGGTCGATCACGTCGCCCATGTTCATGTTGCTGACATCGAACTCGATTGGCAGTGCGCCGGCATCTTCCATGGTGTTGTAGAAGATCGGAGCGATTTTGCTGCCGAAGCAGAAACCGCCAGCGCGCTTGTTCGGCACGTAAGGAACGTCGTCGCCGAAGAACCACAGCACCGAGTTGGTGGCTGATTTACGCGAAGAACCGGTACCGACCACGTCGCCAACATAGGCAATCGGGAAGCCCTGGCCGCGCATTTCTTCGATCTGCTTCATCGGACCGATGGAGCCTTGTACGTCCGGAACGATCCCTTCACGGGCCATTTTCAGCATGGCCAGGGCGTGCAGAGGGATGTCAGGGCGCGACCATG
Organism: Pseudomonas sp. HP_14; assembly: GCF_055283875.1. Lineage (NCBI taxonomy): Bacteria > Pseudomonadati > Pseudomonadota > Gammaproteobacteria > Pseudomonadales > Pseudomonadaceae > Pseudomonas > Pseudomonas sp. HP_14. Next base: position 56,459 of record NZ_JBTOQI010000015.1, read on the forward strand.
CGTCTGGCGCAGGGGAGAGGTCGTCTGTGTTGGTTTCGCCAGTCACCTTGAAAACGCGCAGGCTGATTTTGTCGGCCAGGGTCGGGCGCTTCTTGAACCATTCGCCGTCAGCCCAGGACTGCATGACAGCCTTGGCGTGGGCGTTGCCGCTCTTGGCTTTTTCGGCCACGTCGTGGAAAGCATCGAACATCAGCAGCGTGTGCTTCAGTTGTTCGGCGGCCACCGGGGCCAGCGTTGCGTCATCCAGCAGGTCAACCATGGTGACGATGTTGTAGCCACCCTGCATGGTGCCGAGCAGTTCAACGGCGCGCTTCTTGTCGATCAGGGGAGAAGTGGCTTCGCCCTTGGCCAGGGCAGACAGGAAACCGGCTTTGACGTAGGCAGCTTCGTCAACGCCAGGTGGAATGCGATTGGTGATCAGGTCAACGAGGAAAGCTTCTTCGCCAGCCGGGGGATTCTTCAGCAGTTCGATCAAGCCGGCAGTTTGTTCGGCGTTAAGCGGCTGGGGCACGATACCCTGGGCGGCACGCTCTTCGATGTGTTTACGGTAGGCTTCAAGCACAGTATTACCCTCATCAGTGGTCCCAAATGGGTGTCCGGGACGCTCATCCAGGAATTGCCCGAAAAACCTGCACGACGAAACTTTTTGAGTTCCTTGGCCAGGGTTTTCGGCAATTCCTTACAGAAGCTGTTTTCAAAGTTTTACGCCTGCAGGACGGCTGATGAGTGTTGACGAGGGCTTGAATCCTGCGTCAACACCGGACTGCGGGGTTACTTTGACTGTGCTCGTGACGCTTTGAAAACAGCTTCCAACGGACATTGGCGCCTTAAAAGGCTCGCTGATTCTACGGCAAATCTTCCGTAAAGGTAAGTTAGCCCTACACGTTCGGGGGTGATCGTTGTTAGACAAAGGGCTAATATGCGGGCTCGTTCTCGCCTGTCGTTGCCCTGCCTGCCATGCCCAATCAAATCATCAAAACGCCCTGCGTCGGCCTTTGCTCCACTGTTTACGGGGACCTGGTGTGCCGTGGCTGCAAGCGTTTCCACCATGAAGTGATCCACTGGAACGGTTACGACGAAGACCAGAAGCGGGCGGTGTGGCTAAGGCTCGAACAACTGCTGGTTCAGGTGATGACTGCCAAGCTGGAAGTATTCGACGCGGGCAAACTGCGTGCGCAACTGGAACTGCGCAAAATCCGCTTCGTGCCTGCCCAGTCGGAATATTGCTGGGCATATCAACTGATTGCGCGGGGCGCGCGGGTTATCACCAATATTGAAGCCTACGGTATGGTGCTGATGCCGGAGTTCCGCGACTGGGCCTTACCTGACTTGCGCGATGCCATTGATCGGGAATTTTTCCTCTTGTCCGAAGCGCACTATGAGCGCTACATCGCACCGGGCTTCCTGAAGGATGCGTTTGGCAGCTAGCGACATGCCCGCATACGCGGGATAATGCCCGCCAGTTTCTGGAGTGCTTATGTCTGAACCCATCCAAAGTCAGCCTGTCGACGCCGTTCTCGATGCTACCGGCCTCAATTGCCCCGAGCCGGTGATGATGCTGCATCAGAAAGTCCGCGACCTGCCCGCAGGCGGCCTGCTCAAGGTCATCGCCACTGACCCGTCCACACGCCGCGACATTCCCAAGTTCTGCGTCTTTCTGGGCCATGATCTGGTTGATCAAGAGGCTGCAGACGGGACGTTCCTGTACTGGATTCGCAAGAAGCTGGATTGATGAGTGATCTGTAGGAGCTGCCGAAGGCTGCGATGGCGGTGTGCCAGAAGATGAGCTTCGCAGCCTTCGGCTGCGCCTACAGGGATTACGTCAAGGGCTAGCTTGCTTCGTAATCTCAGGTTTCCTCCTTCCTATCCCTCCCGATCAATGCCTAAACTGCCGCCGACCTCTGGGAGTACACCATGCGAATTGTTGCTGACGAAAATATTCCGTTGCTCGACGCGTTCTTTGCAGGTTTCGGCGAGATTCAGCGTCTGCCCGGCCGCTCCATTGATCGGGCTGCTGTAGCCGAGGCCGACATTCTGTTGGTGCGTTCGGTAACGCCAGTCACCCGTGAAATGCTTGAAGGCAGCCCGATACGCTTCGTTGGCACCTGCACCATCGGCACTGATCACCTTGATCTGGACTACTTTCAGCAGGCGGGTATTCATTGGTCCAGTGCGCCGGGTTGCAATGCCCGTGGCGTCGTGGATTACGTGCTCGGCAGCCTGTTGACCCTGGCGGAAATCGAAGGCGTGGATCTGGCGCAACGCACCTACGGCGTGGTGGGCGCCGGGCAGGTGGGCGGGCGGCTGGTCAAGGTTTTGAAGGCTTTGGGCTGGAATGTGCTGGTCTGCGATCCTCCCCGTCAGGCGGCGGAAGGCGGCGACTTCGTCAGCCTCGATGAAATTCTGCAGCTCTGCGATGTGATCAGCCTGCACACCCCGCTGGACAAAGGCGGTGAGCACCCTACGTGGCATCTGCTCGATAAATCACGCTTGCAGCAGCTTAAAGACGGCAGCTGGCTGATCAATGCCAGCCGTGGTGCAGTCGTCGACAATGCAGCTTTGCACGACGTTCTGCTTGATCGCGAAGACCTGCAAGCCGTGCTGGACGTCTGGGAAGGTGAGCCCAGCGTGAATACCGACCTCGCCGACCTGTGCGTGATCGGCACACCGCATATTGCGGGTTACAGCCTTGACGGACGGCAGCGGGGCACTGCGCAGATTTATCAGGCCTTGTGTGGGTTTCTTGGGCAGGAAGCACAGATCAACCTTGCTGATCTGCTGCCCAGGCCTTGGCTGGCAGAAGTCACCCTGGATGGGCGCACCGACCCGGTTTGGGCGTTGAACACGCTGTGCCGTGGCGTCTACGACCCGCGCCGCGACGATGCCGACTTCCGGCGTAGTCTCCTCGGTTCGGTGAGCCAGCCAGTGGCATTCGATCTGTTGCGCAAACACTATCCGCCGCGTCGCGAGATAGAAGGGCTGAAGGTGCGTATCAATGGCCAGTCCGATGCGTTGCAGCAACTGGTCACCGCGCTGGGCGCAGTTGTTATCCCCGCCTGAATGGTCGAATTCCGTACAGAAAAAACCCGACGGTGACGTCGGGTTCTAAAAAATCGGGTTTTGCTTAATCTTGTTTTTCAGGTGTTACCCAGTTCTTGTCGCATTCCTGGCAGGCGGCCTGAACCATCTCTTCAGTAATCACGACTTCGCGCCCGTCCTTGTCCAGGATTGCGCCGCCCACGGGCAGCTGCGGGTTGGCTCGTACCACCGGAACTTCATTACTGTTTGCTTGCAAGCTCATGGCCTGTCTCCTTTCATCAGGTGTTTGTGCCTAGACTAATCGCGTTCAATGACTCTGCCGTGACATCCCTCGACAACATCAAGCGCGCTTTTAGTCCACCAGAAACCGCACGTAACCGCCAGCTTTCGCTTAGATCATTCCTCTCTAGGGGACTGTATCAGCGGTCATAACTATCCAGACTAAGGCTTATCGCCAGAGTTCATCAGGACCTGCCAGGCGGTAAAAGCACAGAAAAGCTTTCTTTACCGGTGTAGGCTCTGGCTTCAGCCTTTCATGCGGGTTCAGCTTTCATGGCTTCATTGCTTTCCAGCCGCCAGCGTCAGGCGATTCGCCTGGCGGCGCAGTTCATTGCCCCTTATCGCTGGCAAACCGTGGGTGCCTTGCTGGCATTGATCGTGACGGCGGGGATTACCCTGTCGATCGGGCAAGGCATCAAGATGCTGGTCGATCAGGGTTTCGTGACGCGCTCTCCGCATCTGCTCAACCAGTCCATTGGCCTGTTCATGCTGTTGGTGCTGGGGTTGGCAGCAGGCACCTTTGTGCGCTTCTATCTGGTGTCGTGGATTGGCGAGCGGGTGGTGGCTGACTTGCGTAAAAAAGTCTTTGACCACCTGATCAACCTGCATCCGGGGTTCTACGAAAATAATCGCAGTTCGGAAATCCAGTCCCGGCTGACCGCTGACACCACTTTGTTGCAGTCGGTGATCGGTTCGTCGCTGTCGATGTTCCTGCGTAATGCCCTGATGGTCATCGGCGGCATCGTCCTGCTGTTCATCACCAACCCCAAGCTCACCAGTATTGTGGTTGTGGCGCTGCCGTTAGTGGTCGCGCCAATCCTGATCTTTGGTCGTCGTGTGCGCAGCCTTTCCCGGGAAAGCCAGGACCGTGTCGCCGATGTCGGCAGTTACGTTTCCGAAGCACTGGGCCAGATCAAGACGGTTCAGGCCTACAACCATCAGCAGCAGGACAAGGCGCGCTTTGCCAAGACTGCCGAAGATGCTTTCCAGACCGCTCGCAAGCGCATCCTGCAGCGTTCGTGGCTGATCACTCTGGTGATCGTGCTGGTATTAGGCGCTGTGGCGGTGATGTTGTGGGTCGGCGGCATGGACGTTATCGACGGCACGATTTCCAGTGGTGAACTGGCGGCCTTCGTGTTTTACGCGCTGATTGTGGGGAGCGCGTTCGGCACGTTGAGCGAGGTGATTGGCGAACTCCAGCGAGCGGCGGGGGCGGCCGAGCGGATCTCTGAGTTGCTGCGGGCGAGAAGCGAGATCACGCCTCCCGCCACTGATCTGCTGCAATTGCCGGAGCGGGTCACCGGGCGTCTGGACTTACAGGGCGTGAGCTTCAGCTATCCGTCTCGTCCGGAGCACAAGGCCGTTGATAACCTGACGCTGAGCATCGAGCCTGGAGAGACGCTGGCGCTGGTTGGCCCTTCAGGCGCGGGTAAATCGACGCTGTTTGATCTGCTGCTGCGCTTCTACGATCCGCAGCAAGGTCAGATCTTTATTCAAGGTATGCCTATCGCCCAGCTTGATCCGCTGGATTTGCGCCGTTGCTTTGCGTTGGTCTCGCAAACCCCGGCGCTGTTTTTCGGCAGTGTTGAAGACAATATTCGCTACGGGAACGCCAATGCTACGACAGAACAGGTAGAAGCCGCCGCGCGGATTGCTCATGCACATGAATTCATTCTGCAGATGGCTGAGGGTTATCAGACTCATCTGGGCGATGGCGGGCTTGGATTGTCCGGAGGGCAGCGTCAACGTCTGGCGATCGCCCGGGCACTGCTGGTGGATGCGCCGATTCTGCTGCTGGATGAAGCCACCAGTGCCCTGGATGCCCAGAGTGAGCACCTGATTCAGGAAGCGTTACCTGGCTTGATGAAGGGCCGCACCACGCTGGTCATCGCCCATCGTCTGGCCACGGTGCAAAACGCCGACCGGATTGCGGTTATCGATCAAGGGAAGTTAGTGGCGGTGGGAACACATCAGCAATTGATTGTCAGCAACCCGCTGTATGCCAGGCTCGCTGCGTTGCAGTTCAATGCGCGGGGTGAGGAGGTGGTTTGATTCGTGTCGGGATTTAAACCGAGTCGACTTTATCGCGGGCAAGCCCTGCTCCCACAGGGGGATGCAATCTCATGTGGGAGCAGGGCTTGCCCGCGATAGGGTCGATACAAAAAGTCGATATGTCTCAGCGGTACTCACACAGATAAGCAGTATCAACAGCCACTTTCAGCTGGAATTTGCTATTGGCCGGGACGTTGAACTGGCTGCCGGTCGCGAAGGTTTCCCAATCGGTGCTGTCTGGCAGTTTCACGCTCAGGCTGCCAGAGATGACGTGCATGATTTCCCGTTGTGCAGTGCCGAATTCGTACTCGCCAGCGGCCATGACGCCGATTGTGGCTTGCCCTTCAGCTTGAGTGAAAGCAATGGATTTAACGGTGCCGTCGAAGTACTCGTTGACTTTGAACATGGCGATTCCTCAAAAAGGGCTGAAAAATGGGTCGGCCAGTATGCCGAAGCTGATTCGCCTCGTCACCCGCTTTAGAACGCGCGTACCACTCAGTTGGGCAGAATCAAGGGCAGTAGCCGAGCAGTGTTGCGGGCATCCACCAGTGCGCGATGTTGCTGACCGTTAAACTGCATGCCAGCCAGTTGCAGAGCACCGTTCAACCCCATCGGGCGTTGCAGTTGGCGTTCTTTGGCGAAGCGTTGTTTGAGGTTCACGTGAGGCACGCTGCTGAGAAAACTCGTCAGTTGGTGCTGTCGCCATTCCTGCTCCAGTTGCTGACGATCATAATCACCCCAGCTTGCCCAGCCGACGACTCGCGCCTGATGGTGACTGATCCAGCGTTCGAACGCCGGCCACACCGTCGTCAGCGGCGCTGCGCTGTCGATGTTGCTTTGGCTGATGTGGGTCAGTTCCTTGCAAAAGTGCGTCAGCAACGGCCGACGTACCGGGCGCACAAAACGCTCGAAATGGTCCAGTTCACGCCCGTCCTGATTGACCAGCGTCGCCCCGATTTCGATGATCTCCATTTCTGCTACCGGCCAGCCGCCTTCTTCGGTCGTGGCCTCCAGATCAATCACCAACCAGTGCGGCATCTGAAGCTCCTGTCCAAAATCATTGATCCATTTCGGATCAAGCGTAGCTACATTCAACCGGATACGTCCATCGGTGCGACTTCCAGCAATACTTGTCGCCCTTTGACCTGATCACCGGGTACCACTTGTATCTGGCGAATCACGCCGTCAATCGCAGCGTTGAGCGGGTGCTCCATTTTCATCGCTTCGAGCACCATCAGCAGTTGCCCCTGGCTGACGGTGGCGCCCTCACTGACTAATACATCGACAATCGATCCGTCCATCGGTGCCCTGATCGTGCCGGAACGGGCCACATTCGGGCCGGCGACTGTGTCGTGTGTGCGGTCGGTCAGCTGTAACGCTCCCGATTCATCATGCAGCCAAAGCATCTTGCCCAGTAGATAGCACGCCTGCTGGCTGCGTACCCCGTCGACTTCAACACAGGCCGAGCGTGCGTCGCAACTGAGTACATGGACGCTGACGCGCGTGTTTTGAACGAGGAGGTCCAGGCGTGCGCCATTGCGGGTGAGTTCTACCTCGTGAACCTGCTCGCCCAGCCCCAGCAGATAGCGCCGCTGTTCCGGGCCAGTATTACTCCAGCCTGCCAGTTTGGAAGGATGGCTGCTGGCAGAGCCCTGATAGAACAACGCAGCGGCCACGGCCAGTTGGCTGGCTCGGGCCGTCGCGGGGCGCAGGCAAGGGTCGTTCTGCAGGTGCTGCGCGATGAAACCGGTATCGACGTGAGCGTTAATGAACGCGGGGTGCTTGAGGGTGCTGGTCAGCAACCGTTGATTGGTGTTTACGCCCAGCAGCACACAGCCCTGTATCGCCCGCAGCAGCTTGCGTCGAGCCTCTTCCCGCGTGGCGCCGTGGGCAATGATTTTGCCGAGCATAGGGTCGTAGAAAGGGCTGACAGTCTGGTCCTCGCTCAAGCCGTGATCGACCCTGATGCCGTCGAACTGCAAAGGCTGCCACCGCAACACCCGGCCAGTCTGGGGCAGAAAGCCCTGGGCCGGGTCTTCGGCATACAGGCGCGCTTCAATAGCGTGGCCGTTGAGCTGGATCTGCTCCTGCTGCAAGGGCAGGGCTTCACCGCAGGCCACCTTGATTTGCCAGGCCACCAGGTCCAGGCCAGTGATCATCTCCGTGACAGGGTGCTCCACCTGCAAGCGGGTGTTCATTTCCAGAAAGTAGAACTGGCCGTCACTGGCCAGCAAAAACTCTACGGTGCCAGCACCCAGATAATTGACCGCTCGCCCGGCTTGCAGGGCGGCTGCGCCCATGGCTTGACGCAACCCGGCGTCGACCACGGGGCAGGGCGCCTCCTCGATGACTTTCTGGTGACGGCGCTGGACCGAGCAATCACGTTCGCCGAGGTAGACCAGGTTGCCGTGGCTGTCGCCGAAGATCTGCATTTCCACATGGCGCGGATCAATCAGGGCCTGCTCCAGTATCAGTTCGCCTGAACCAAAAGCGTTCTGCGCCTCGGAGCGCGCCGTGTTGATTCGTTCGAGCAATTGGTCCGGGTGCTCGACCAGACGCATACCACGACCGCCGCCCCCGGCGCTGGCCTTGATCATCAGCGGGTAACCGATGCGTTCGGCTTCGCGGCTCATGGTTGCGTCGTCCTGCTCTGCACCTTGGTAGCCAGCGATGCAGGGCACACCGGCGTCGAGCATGGCCAGCTTTGACAAGCGCTTGCTGCCCATCAGTTCGATGGCCTCAGCGCTGGGGCCGATGAACACCAGATTGGCCGCAGCACAGGCACGGGCGAACTCAGCGTTTTCTGAGAGAAAACCGTAGCCGGGATGAATGGCATCGGCTCCGCTGCGCCGGGCCGCGTCCAGGATGACCTCGATGTTCAGGTACGACTGCTGCACCGTAGGCGCGCCGATGCACACCGCTTCGTCGGCCATTTGCACGTGCCGGGCATCACTGTCGGCGGCGCTGAATACTGCCACCGTGCGATAGCCCAGATTGCGCGCAGTGCTGATCACGCGGCAGGCTATTTCGCCACGGTTGGCAATAAGAATCTTGTTGAGTTCGGGCATGGTGTGCTCCCTCGGTCGACGTCAGCATCGTTAGCGTTGGGGGATCCAGACGGGGTCGCGCTTTTGCATGAACGCCAGCGTCCCCTCCATTCCTTCCGGGCTGGCGACCGCTGCACTGAATGCCTCGGCGGCCTGATCCAGCAACTGTGTCATTGGCGTGTGTTCAGTCGCCAGCAGCAACGCCTTGGTAGCGGCATTGGCCCCTGGTGCACAGCGCAGCACTTGATCCAGTACCTCACTCAGACGTTCGGCCATGGCCTGATTATCGCGTTCCACAAAATGCACCAGTCCCAGACGTGCGGCCTGGTTCCCGTCGAAACGGGCGGCGGTCAGCGCCAGCCGTCGGGTTTGCGAAAGGCCGATGCGCTTGACCATGAACGGCGCGATTTGCGCAGGTAGCAGGCCGAGGCTGGTTTCCGGCAGGCCAAATTGCGCCTGTTGATGAGCAATCGCGATATCGCTGACGCACGCCAGCCCCATGCCGCCGCCCAGCACCGCACCGTCGAGCACGACGATCAAGGTTTGCGGCAGGTTTTGCGCGTCCTCAAGCAGACTGCCAAATGCGCGATTCAGGCTTTTATAAGCGTCCGCGCCCTGCTGTCGGGCCTGTGCCATGTCCTTGATGTCGGCCCCGGCGCAAAAATGCCCGCCCGCGCCTGCCATGACGATGACCCGGGTCTGGCCATCGTCGCGTACTGCGCTGAAAACCGCGCGTAACTCACTGACCATTTGCAGGCTCATGGCGTTACGGGCTTGAGGGCGGTTGAGGGTGATGTGTAAAACACCTTTATGCCGATCGAGGATCAGCGTTTCGCACTCTGGCAGCAGGTTCATGGTTTTTTCCCCGGCAGAATGCCCATCAGCTTGCAGATGATGCCCAGCATGATTTCGTCAGCGCCGCCGCCAATCGACACCAGACGTACATCGCGGTACGCCCGGGAAACCGGGTTGTCCCACATGAAGCCCATGCCGCCCCAGTATTGCAGGCAACTGTCGGTGACCTCCCGTCCCAGACGCCCGGCCTTGAGCTTGGCCATGGACGCCAGGCGAGTCACGTCGCGACCTTTGATGTACAGCTCGGTGGCTTGATAGACCAGCGCCCGCAAGCATTCGATCTCGGTTTGCAGCTCGGCCAGGCGGAAATGAATGACCTGATTGTCGATCAGCGCCTTGCCGAACGTGTGGCGCTCGCGGCAGTACTCGATGGTGCTGTCTACACAGTGCTCCAGGCCTTTAAGCATGTTCGCGGCACCGAACAGGCGTTCTTCCTGAAACTGCAGCATTTGCATCATGAACCCGGCGCCCTCGTGACCGATCCGGTTACGTTGCGGGATGCGCACGTCATCGAAAAACACCTGAGCGGTTTCCGAACTGCGCATGCCCAGTTTGTCCAGGGGCTGGCTCAGACTGATGCCGGGAGTGTTCATGGGCAACATGATCAGCGACTTGTTGACGTGGGGTTTGTCATCGGAGGTGTTGGCCAGCAGGCAGATGAAGTCGGCACTGGGCGAATTGGTGATCCACATCTTGCTGCCATTGATCACATAGTCGTCGCCGTCTTTACGGGCGCAAGTTTTGAGGCCCGCGACATCCGAACCCGCCCCGACTTCGGACACGCCGATGCAACCTACCTGTTCGCCCGCGATGGCGGGGCGCAGGAATTCGTCACGCAACTCGTCGGAGCCGAATCGCGCCAGCGCCGGGGTGCACATGTCAGTCTGCACGCCAATAGCCATGGGGATGCCACCGCAATGCACCGTGCCGAACTCTTCGGCAGCGACAATCGAGTAGCTGTAATCCAGTGCCATGCCGCCGAACTGTTCGGGCTTGGAAATCCCCAGCAACCCCAGCTCACCGGCTTTACGGAAAATCTCGTGAATGGGAAAACGCCCGGCCTTCTCCCATTCATCAACATGGGGGTTGATTTCGTTATCGACAAAACTGCGCACCGTGCGGCGCAGGGCTTCGTGTTCGGATGTGATGAGCATTTTTTATTGTTCTCCGTGTCCCTGTTCCGAGATGCGAATACCTGTTTTGAATGCTTTTTACTGTAGGAGTGACCGGGGTGGCGCTCCTACAGGTCCAATGGTGCTGCGCGACAGCTTGGTGGCAGAACCATTGGCGGCGCTATCCCGACTAAAACCGCGCTACCCCAAAACTATTGCCCTGCAATGGTCTTACCGCCGCTTCTTCACAGATATCCAGCAGGAAACCCAGCAGCGTGCGGCTGTCTCGCGGGTCGATCAGGCCGTCGTCCCACAGGCTGGCGGTGCCGTAAAGCGCGCTGGACTGGCTGTCGAGCTTTTGCGCCGTGACCTGTTCCAGCATATCGAGCATCTTGGGATCAACTTCGATACCGGCCTTGAGCTGCTTGGCCTCGGTGACGATACGCAGCACCTTGCCCGCTTGTGCGCCGCCCATGACGGCCGTACGGCTGTTGGGCCAGGCGAAGATGAACCGTGGGTCCAGCCCCCGGCCGCACATGGCGTAATTGCCCGCCCCGTAGGAACCACCGACCACCAGCGTCAGTTTCGGCACCCTTGCGTTGGCTACCGCCTGAATCATCTTCGCCCCGTGCTTGATCACGCCTTGCTGCTCGGACTCGGTACCGACCATAAACCCCGTGGTGTTATGCAGAAATAACAATGGCGTCTGACTCTGGTCGCACAACTGAATGAACTGTGCTGCTTTGCTTGCGCCCTTGGCGGTGATCGGGCCGTTGTTGCCGATCACACCGCAAGGCCGACCCTGGATGTGCAAATGGCCGCACATCGTCTGGCTGTCGTACTCGCCCTTGAACTCCAGAAACTGCGAACCATCGGCCAGCCGGGCAAGTATTTCCCGGACGTCGTAAGGCTTTTTCGGGTCGTTGGGGATCAAACCGAGCAGGTCATCGATGGGGTACAGCGGCTCCTGATAGACCTTGGGCGGACGCAGTGGCAACTGTGCATTCCACGGTAGCAGGCTAATGATTTCGCGCACGATGCGCAGACCGTCGGCGTCGTCTTCTGCCAGATACTCTGCGGTGCCCGCTACCTGAGCGTGCATCTCGGCGCCGCCCAGCTCTTCATCCGTGGCAATTTCTCCGGTGGCAGCCTTGAGCAGCGGTGGCCCCGCCAAAAAAAGGCGAGCCTTGCCACGTACCACCACGACGTAATCGGACAGCCCCGGCTGATAAGCACCGCCCGCCGTGGACGAGCCGTGAACCACGGTGATCTGTGGCAAACCCATGGCCGACATGCGCGCCTGATTGGCAAAGCCTCGCGCGCCTTCAACGAAAATCTCGGCGGCATAGTTAAGGTTGGCGCCGCCACTTTCCGCCAGCGTGACCACTGGCAGACGGTTTTCGACAGCGATTTGCTGCAGCCGCAGGGATTTTTTCAGGCCGCTTGGGGAGATGGTTCCGCCCCGAATCGCGCTGTTATTAGCCACCACCAACACCCGTACTCCGGACACGTAACCAATCCCGGCAATCAGGCCGCCGCCTGCCTGGCTGCCGTCCTTGTCGTCATGCAGCTTGTAGCCCGCCAGTGAGGACAGCTCAAGGAATGGCGCGCCGGGGTCCAGCAGCAGGTTCAGGCGCTCGCGCGGCAACAGCTGGCCGCGCTGGCGGAATTTGTCTTTGGCAGCAGCGGCTTTATCCAGCAGCACTTGCTCCAGTTGCCTGACTTGGTCAATCCCGATCAACATCGCCTCGCGGTTGGTGGCGAAGCTTGAACTGTGGGTGTCCAGTTGCGACTCAATTACCGGCATGGCTTATTCCTCCCCTTTGAGCACGTCAGGCAAGGTGGCACGATGAAAACCGTTGTAAGCCTCGGTACGGGCCGCTGGATAAAGCGGCCAAGTGCGATTGCCCAGGCTGGCACCGCCGTCGATACGCAACGTACTGCCGTTGATAAACGCGGCTGCCGGGCTGAGCAGAAAGACGATGGCGGCGCTGACTTCTGATTCGCTGCCGATGCGTTTGAGCGGCACGTGCTCGCGCAAGGTCGGGATCACTGCTTTGAACGCCCCTTGGTAGGTGTCCATGCCACTGGAAGCAATCCAGCCCGGCGCGACTGCATTCACTCGCACCCCCGCGTGGCCCCATTCGAAGGCGGCGGTTTTGGTCAGGTTGTCCATGCCTGAGCGCGCTGCGCCCGAGTGCCCCATGCCCGGCATGCCGCCCCACATGTCGGCCAGCATGTTGACGATGGCACCGCCGTGCTTGCTCATGCTCTGGTTGAAGACTTCCCGCGCCATCAGAAAACCGCCCACCAGATTGCTGCGCAATACGGTTTCAAAACCTTTTTGATTGATCGCCGCCAGCGGGGAGGGGAACTGGCCGCCTGCATTATTGACCAGACCATGCAGCGGGCCGTGGGCGTCGATGAGTGTGCTGATCAGCGCTTGTACCGACGCCTCCTCGCGGATGTCGCAGCTGTAGCCGTGGGCCTGGCCGCCGTCCTGCTGAATTTCGGTGCAGACCTGCTCCAGCTTTTCCGGCTTGCGCCCGACCAGCAATACCTGAGCACCCAGCGCGGCCAGTTCGTGGGCCGTGCAGCGACCAATGCCACTGCCACCACCGGTGATCAAAATCGTCCGCCCGGCGAAGAGGTCGGGTTTGAACACGGAGTTGTAAGCCATTGATCACCTCTTTTTATGGTTCTCTGTGGGAACTGAGCTTGCTCGCGACAAGAGCACTGCAGATGGCAGGTCAATCACGTCTGTCCTTCTGGACTGAAAGGCATTTTTTTGTAGGAGCTGCCGAAGGCTGCGAAGCATTTATCCTGATACACCGCGATCGCAGCCTTCGGCAGCTCCTACAGGTCTTATGTTTGCCGCGAGGCAGCGCGGTGCTATGACACCGGGCCATCAACTGACCTCATCCGCCACCCATTGCGGCACCGCGATCTCTATTTCCAGTAATTGCTGGGCAAACGCCTTGCCTTGCGGGTCGATACGCAAGCTGGCGACGCCGCCGCCACCCAGCGCGTTTTCCAGCAGAAAGTTCAAGCTGTGGCTGCCCGGCAAATACCAGCGCTCGACGCGGCCCTGTATCGGGTCCAGCACATGGCGCATCCAGTCCACCACCACTGAGGTGGTCAGGCTTTCGGCGATCCATGGCAGGTACTCCGCACGCCGCGCCATGACACCGATATTGCTGTGGTTACCTTTGTCCCCGGAACGCGCCACCGCCAGGCGAATCAATGGCACGCTGGCGTCGGCCTGGCCTTGTGGCGCGGGCGGTTGCAGGTCTTCGGCCAGTTGCTGCGGGTCGAGCCGGTGAACATCGGGTAAACAGCAGGGCAGAGCCTGCCCGCTCATCTCGACGCTCAGGCTGCAAACCGACTTATCCACCAGAAACGAAAACAGGCGAATCACCGGATACACCGTGGGCCGACCACCGACAATGCCGGTCAGGCCCGGTGCCATGCCGGTAGCAGCCTGGGCAATTTCCCGGGAAAACAGAATCAGGGCGTCTTTTTGCGGATGACGGACGGCCAGTTTGATCACCACTTCACGGCTGTCCTGGCGTTTGCCGTGGGGGCCGTAAGTCGCCTCACTGCCCAGTAACTCGATGTTTACTTCGCTGTAAGGCGCCCAACCGCGTTGTTCGAATATCTCACTGGTCTTAGTGATGATCGCCTGGCTGACTCTCTGAGCCTTGGCGACTGCATCGATCCCCGCCAACAGGCAACTGGCGGTGCAGCGGAAGCCATCGGGCCAGGTCGCCGAAACCTTGTATTGATTACTGGGCGAAAAGCCGCGGGCCCCCTTGACCCGAACCCGGTTCTCGCCGGTGTGTTCGAGTTGCACTTGAGTGAAGTCGCACACCACGTCGGGCAACTGATAAGCGCGTGGGTCGCCGATTTCGTACAGCAACTGTTCGCCAACGCTCAATGGCGAGATCAGCCCGCCGGAGCCTTCAGGCTTGCAGACCACAAACGTCCCGTCCTCGCTGACCTCAACGATGGGAAAACCGATGTGCTCGTAGTCCGGCACATCCTGCCAGTCAGTGAAATTGCCGCCTGTACATTGCGCGCCGCACTCGATGATATGCCCAGCCAGCGCCGCTTGGGCCAGACGATCGTAGTCGTCCCACTGCCAGCCAAACTCGTTAACCAGTGCCGCGCTGACCACTGCGCTGTCGACCACGCGGCCGGTGATCACGATGTCGGCACCTTGTTGCAGGGCGGCGACGATGCCAGGAGCGCCGAGGTAGGCGTTGATCGACACGCACATGGCGGGCAGCGGGGCGCCGCTGAACATCTCGCGTATATCGGCTTTCTTGAGATGTGCGAACTGTGGTTGCAGGTTATCGCCGTTTAAAACGGCGATCTTCAGGGCCACGCCTGAGGTGTCACAGGCCCTTTGCAGCGCGGCGGCGCAAGCGGTGGGGTTGATGCCGCCCGCGTTGCTGATCACGCGGATCTTCTGTTCGGCAATGCTGCCGAGGAGCGGCGTCAGAACATCGATGAAATCTGTTGCATAGCCTAAGTCCGGGTTTTTCATCCGTGCCCCGGCCATCAACGACATCGTAATCTCGGCCAGATAATCAAACACCAGATAATCCAGCTTGCCGCCTTCAACCAATTGCGCGGCGGCCGTACTGGTATCTCCCCAGAAGGCGCTCGCACAGCCGATGCGCAGACACTTGCTCATGGTAGACCTCCGTGGTCCCGAGACAGTCAGGCGAGACTACCAAGCAAGCGCTTGGTTTTGGAAGTGCTGAAAACGATTTGAGGCGACCGTTGATCAGCCAGAGCGTGATTTATTTATTGGCCTAGCGCTTGCTTGGTTGTGCGGGCAGGCATAGATTGCTGGGCATGTGAGATTGCTTAAAGCGTAATGATTAATTGCGGTCTTGGTTCGGTGTCGTCTGGGCCACGCAGGATCGACTTTTCATGTTGGAGCGAGGCTTGCCCGCGAAGAACGATAACGCGGTGTAGCTGGTTTATCTCGTCGCCTGATTAGCGGGCAAGCCTCGCTCCAACAGCGATCGCGTCGTAAGTTCAGAAGTTCGAGTGCTGTTGGGGAGAAACCACCGTGAACGAGCAGCAAGCTCTATGGGTCATGCGTGAGTTGGTCGACGCAGGCCAGCTCACTGATCCGGAAAGCGCCCGGGGCAAGTTGTTGCAGGTCTCGGCGCATCTGTTCCGCAACAAGGGCTATGAGCGTACTACCGTGCGTGATCTGGCCAGTGCAGTCGGGATCCAGTCCGGCAGCATCTTTCATCACTTCAAAAGCAAGGACGAGATCCTGCGCGCCGTGATGGAAGAAACCATCACCTACAACACCGCTTTGATGCGTGCCGCGCTGACTGAAGTCAGTACCGTGCGCGAGCGCGTGCTGGCGCTGATTCGCTGTGAGTTGCAATCGATCATGGGCGGCAGTGGTGAGGCCATGGCCGTGCTGGTTTACGAATGGCGTTCGTTGTCACCTGAAGGCCAGGCACACGTACTCGCGTTGCGAGACCTTTACGAACAACTCTGGCTGCAGGTGCTGGGGGAGGCCAAGGATGCCGGTTTTATCAAAGGCGATGTGTTCGTGACGCGGCGCTTTTTGACAGGCGCTCTGTCCTGGACGACGACCTGGTTCAGGCCTCAAGGCAGCATGACGCTGGATCAATTAGCGGATGAAGCGCTAATGATGGCACTTAGGGATAATTAACCTCGTTTTGCACTATTTGCTCATTGTCTAAACACCAAAAAACACCTAGGGTTCATCAATTTCAGGGGTGCGCAGTCTTGACGGTTTTGTCTGTGCGAATGGCTTCGCTAGCCTTGTGGGTAAGCGCGGCCGCACTGCTGGCCACGCCGGTCAGTGCTGCGCAAGTAGTAAGAATTGGTGCGGCGCATTTCCCGCCCTACACCATCCGGCCGGAAAAAGGCGCAGATACCGGGCTGTTGCCTGAACTGGTGGCGGCGCTGAATGCTGCCCAGCGTGATTATCAGTTTGTGCTGGTACCGACTTCTATTCCGCGCCGGTTTCGCGATTTCGAGCAAGGTCGCATCGACATGGCGATATTTGAAAATCCCGATTGGGATTGGCAGAGCATCCCCCATGAAGCGGTCGACATGAAGCTCGAAGATGCCGAGATCTTTGTTTCAAGGAAGGTGGAAGGTCGCGATCAGAGCTACTTTGATGACTTGCACGGCAAGCGGTTAGCCCTGTTCAGCGGTTATCACTACGCCTTTGCGCAGTTCAACGCAGACCCGAAATACCTCAGCGAACACTTTGAGTCCACGCTGACTTATTCCCACGACAGTAATCTGTTGATGGTTATGCGCGACCGTGCGGACATTGCGTTGGTAACGCGTTCGTACCTCAGCGACTTCATGGCTCGCAACCGGACGGAAGCTGCTCAGTTACTGGTCTCGGAGCGGGTCGACCAAACGTATCGGCATTTTGCCTTGCTGCGTCCGAAATCGCCGATCAGCGCCGAAAAGTTCGAGCACTTACTGCAACAACTTCGCGACAACGGGCAGATGCTGAAGATTTTCCAGCCTTATCGGATAGCCGTACTGCCGCTGACCAGCAATCGGGCCGTGGCAACCGAGCGTAGTCAGGCAACACGCTAAACGAAAAAGACGGTGCTTATGGGCACCGTCTTTTTGGTTGTTCTAGCGATCCTTGGCTTCTTTTGCATCCATCTCGGCATTACGCTCGTGGACACGTTTGAGTTGCTCATCGGTCAGTGGCAGCTTCTGCGCAGACTGGCGCAAGACCATCAAACCGCCCACGATCGAACCAATTGCAACCAGCAGAATTAACCAGGCATACCAGGGCATAGGGCTCTCCTTTCTTATGTAACCGTTTGAGCAGCCGCGCCGCCCAATGGTTCAAGTCTAGCCCTGTGCCCTGATCGCGTCGTTATTTAAAGCCCGGTCAGCATCGCGTCAGCCGGAGCGTCGGCGCGTGATTGCGCCGTCAGGCTGAAGTAGACGAAGCCGACCACCATGAAGGCAAGGAAGATCAGGCCGATCAGTGCGTTGAACCAGGCCATCGCAATCAGGCACACCACCGCCAGCGCCAAGGCAATGCCCGGCACGATCGGGTAACCCGGTGCACGGAAGGTGCGCTCCAGCGAGGGTTCGGTTTTACGCAGTTTGAACAGGCTGAGCATGCTCATGATGTACATCACGATGGCGCCGAAGACCGCCATGGTGATCATGGCTGCTGTCAGGGTCATGCCGCCGAGATTGACCAGACCGTCGCTGTAGATCGCCGCGATACCAATCAGGCCGCCCGCGATGATGGCGCGGTGTGGCGTCTGAAAGCGCGACAGTTTGGCCAGCGAGGAGGGCAGGTAACCGGCCCGAGCCAGTGCGAAGAACTGGCGCGAGTAGCCCATGATGATGCCGTGGAAACTGGCGACCAGACCGAAAAGGCCGATCCAGACCAACATGTGCAACCAGCCGGAGTTTTCGCCGACCACGGTTTTCATCGCTTGTGGCAGTGGGTCGTTGATGTTGGACAGGGTGCGCCAGTCGCCCACGCCGCCTGCAAAGAGCATGACGCCCATGGCTAGAATCACCAGGGTCAGGATGCCGCTGACGTAAGCCTTTGGAATGGTGCGCTTGGGGTCCTTGGCTTCTTCGGCGGCCATGGCCGCGCCTTCAATGGCCAGGAAGAACCAGATCGCAAACGGGATCGCGGCAAACATACCGGCAATCGCCGGAGCACCAAAGGTGTCGGAACCAGCCCAGCCGTTGAGCGCGAAGTTGCTGAAGCTGAACGCCGGAGCAACCACGCCCATGAACACCAGCAACTCGGCCACGGCCAGGATGCAAACCACCAGTTCGAAGGTTGCGGCCAGTTTCACGCCCAGGATATTCAGGGTCATGAACACAATGTAAGCGCCGACCGCTGCCAGCTTGGGGTCAAGCCCCGGAAACTGCACGTTCAGATAGGCACCAATGGCCATCGCAATCGCTGGCGGCGCAAATACAAATTCAATCAACGTGGCCAGGCCTGCAATCAGCCCGCCTTTTTCACCGAAGGCACGACGGCTGTAGGCGAAAGGTCCGCCCGCGTGAGGGATGGCCGTGGTCAGTTCGGTAAAACTGAAGATAAAACAGGTGTACATCAACGCAACCATCAACGAAGTGACCAGAAAGCCCAACGTCCCGGCCACGCCCCAGCCGTAACTCCAGCCGAAGTATTCGCCGGAAATCACCAGCCCTACCGCAATCCCCCATAAGTGCAGCGTGCCCAGCGTGGGTTTGAGTTGTGTGTTCATGAGCAGCTCCCTGAAGTCTGTGGAATCATCGAAACATCCTGTTGCAGTCGCCATGCCACTCACTGAACCATAGTCGTATTGGTCCCAAACGCGTCGTTTGCAGAACGGTTCTCGTTTGCCTGCGCCAAGAGGGTGCAGCTTTGGTGCAGCCCGGGCAGGCTAATGTCCGCTTTAGGGCGTATTCATTGGGGAGAATCGATTCAGTTGGGCGGTTCGAATACCGTCTGCTGTAAGGTTCGGATACAATGCGCGCCGATTTCGACTTACCAGAGAACCCGCTCATGTCCGTCTGCCAGACTCCTGTCATCGTCGCCCTGGATTTCCCGACCCGTGACGCCGCTTTGAAGCTGGCTGACCAGCTGGATCCCAAACTCTGCCGCGTTAAAGTCGGTAAAGAGCTGTTTACCAGTTGCGCTTCGGACATCGTCGAAACCTTGCGTGACAAGGGCTTCGAAGTGTTTCTTGACCTCAAATTCCATGACATCCCCAATACCACCGCCATGGCTGTAAAAGCGGCGGCCGAGATGGGTGTGTGGATGGTGAATGTGCATTGCTCCGGCGGCCTGCGCATGATGGCGGCCTGCCGTGAAGTGCTCGACCAGCGCACTGGCCCGCAGCCGCTGCTGATCGGCGTGACCGTGCTGACCAGCATGGAGCGCGAGGATCTGGCCGGTATCGGTCTGGATGTCGACCCGCAAGTGCAGGTGCTGCGCCTGGCTGCGTTGGCCGAGAAGGCTGGCATGGACGGGCTGGTGTGTTCTGCTCTGGAAGCTCAAGCGCTTAAATCTGCACACCCGGCCTTGCAACTGGTCACCCCCGGCATTCGCCCAAGCGGCAGCGCTCAGGACGACCAGCGCCGCATCCTGACCCCGCGTCAGGCGCTGGACGCAGGCTCGGACTACCTCGTCATCGGCCGCCCGATCAGCCAGGCCGCCGACCCGGCCAAAGCGTTGGCAGCGGTTGTAGCTGAGTTGGCGCTCTAATAGCTGTTCGCTTAAAACCGAGGCGACCTTATCGCTGGCAAGCCATGCTCCCACAGGATTACATTTCTCTGTTGGAGCGAGGCTTGCCCGCGAAGAACGATAATGCGGTCCACCTGACACACCTCCGCGACTGATTTGTGGACTAGTCGGATGCCGCTCACGCTCCAGCAGGATGATCGCATTGCTCTTGTGGGAGCATGGCTTGCCAGCGAAGAACGATAATGCGGTCCATCTGACACACCTCAGCGACTGATTTGTGGACTAGTCGGAAGCCGCTCACGCTCCAGCAGGATGATTGCATTGCTCTTGTGGGAGCATGGCTTGCCAGCGATGCCGTTGCCTCGGTCTATCTGATCTCCAGCACCAACCGCCGCTCATACCCGATCCGACCCTTGTACGCCTCGCCGGTATCCACCCAACCTTGGCCGACATACAAATTCAGCGCCGCCAGATTATCCGCATCCACCGACAACATAAGCTGCCCGATATCCGGCCACGTCGCCCGCGCCACCTGCGGCAAACCCTGCAAAAACACCTTGCCCAGACCTTTCCCCTGAACCCGATGATCAATCTGCAACGCATGCAACGTCGCCGAACCTTCCACCGCCCAGTGCGGTAAAAACTCCCCGCGCTTGAGCAGTAAAAAGCCCACCGGCTTGTCATCCGCCAGCAACGCAACCCCCTGAATATTCGGACTCGGGCGGACCAGCAACGTGTTCAGTGCACAATAAATATCCCCGGAAAACGGCAGTTGCTCCGGCAATATCTCCAGCGCATCCAGTTGTTGGCGCTGCGTTTCGTTCAGGGTTTCGTAGCTCACAACTTGCGTTTTCATCACTGCTAAATCGCACCGTCTGACGAGAAAAGTAGGCGGCGCGAAGTATGGCTCAATGCGTGACAGAAGTGCGTAGAGAACTGCGCGGGCTGAACACCTGTTTCTCAACCACGTTCAGCGCATCACAGCCATCGCTCAACAGCATCAATGCGGCATTAGCGATAGTGCGCACGTCGCACTCGTCTGCGCCGTCCAGCGTTTCCAATAGATGCCGCGCCATGCGAAGGCGTCGGTCTGCGCTGGCAAACAGAAAATCCAGCGGTGCCTGGCTGTCGATGTGCATCACCGGGTTATCGGTGTTGTTGCTTTTGAGGGGGACGAAGCGATTCATGCTGCACCTCCGCGAGTGGCGGTGGCAGGGGGATTTGGAGTGATTTTGAACATGCTAGAAGCTCCTATGCGAATGGGAGCTGCCAAATACTCACTTCCACATGAGTGGGTGGCAGCTGTGCGCGGGTGTGGAAGACCGGTCATAGGAACCCGGCGCACCCGAAAGTGCCCCAGCGCACAGCCGCCATAACACAACAGTCGCAGACATTACTGTCTCCGATTGCTGGTAAGAGCTTTGCGTTCCTATAACCAATCCGGGCTTCCACACCCGATCACTGATATGCAGTGACGGCGCGACTATAAGCCCCGATTCCGAGCGCTGCAAGCCACCTGGCCCCGGCCACACAAGTGCTTGAGCGCTATCGAATTTTTATCCCGCATTTCGGGTTGTAACTTCGCGCCAGACCGGTACAATGGCGCGGCTCGCCGACAGGTGAGTGTCGTTATGGTGACCCCATCGGTCCCCCCGCAACGATTACCCGTGAACCTGGTCAGATCCGGAAGGAAGCAGCCACAGCGGGAACATTGTGTGCCGGGGTGTGGCTGGTGGGGTTACCACCTATCTTTTAACTCGCTAGCTCTAGCGGGTATCTGCAAAAATCCGTATTTGATCAGCCTTCAGGGTTTCCTGAATCGTGCTGCATCGTCTGTGAATCTGTTTACGCCGCTATCACCTTAAACATACACCTGCTTCATTATCTTCCCCGGAAAGTATTTATCCACCAGTGCATACAGCGCCGCCGCCGTTTCAGCGTCCACCACGCCGTCGTATTTTTGCGGCCGGAAATGCAGCTGGAATGCCCGGATCAGGTTTTTGTATCCGCGCTCAGTCACTGCTGCGCTGGGGTCATACCCGTAACGACCTAGTTTCGCGATCATGTCGGCTTCGTCGGGGAGGGCGCTGCTGAACTGTGCCTGATAGTTTTGTTTGGTCGCCTCGTCATACCAAGCGCCGATACCGGCGTCGTGAAGTTCTTTCCAGGGGAATGCGGCACCGGGGTCGCTTTTTCTGCCGATGGAAATATCACTGTGGCCGATGACGTTAACCGGGGTTATATCGGGGTAGCGCTGAAGGATGTTCTTTGCCAGCTCTTTGACTGCATCTATTTGTGTGGGGTTGTACGGCGGGAACGTGAAAGCGCCTTTGTCTTCGGTAGCCACATAAACGATTTCTACCCCAATGGCTGTGTCATTCAAGTTGTTACGCTTTGCCCATCCGCTTATGCCCGCATGCCATGCGCGTTCGCCTTCATCGACGAGGTTGAAGATGCGCATGTCAGTAAAGCCCGCGTCGGTGTAGGTTTTGTCGCCAGGGTCGGGGACAAGATAATGCGAACTGACTGACGGGCCGGTGAGCGCAGCGACTGATTGCCGGAAGTTACAGGCCGTGTAATGCATGACCAGAAAACGGGTGCGGTGATTGAAGCTTTTTGTGGCTCTGTAGCTGTTGTAATCGATAGCGTACATCGGTGAATCCTGCTGAGCATGAATGAGAAATCACGCTAGCATCGGGTGTTTTTTGTATGGCTTTAGATATGTATTACATGTTGGTTTTTTGGGTGTTCACCTAGGCGAAGTTGTTCTTTTTAGGGGCGGCTTCTGTTCATGGCGCCGCGTTTTCGAGAGGCAAAAATCGCTCCCTTTAGGAGTGGGGGGGGGGGGGGGGGGGGGGGGTGGTGGGGGGGAATTTATGGGGAGAGGAGAGGCAGACGAGGGCGGACACGCCGAACCGAAAAAAAAGTATGAGAAGA
>NZ_JBTOQI010000016.1:0-74915 GCF_055283875.1 Pseudomonas sp. HP_14
GTTTTTTTCCCGTCGGCGCGCCCGGGGTCGCCACCCACCGCCCCCCCGACCGCACGCCACCCCCCCACCCCCCCCCCCCCCCCCCCCCCCCCCCCCCCCCCCCCCCACTCCTACAGAAAGCATCTCTCAATTCAGCCAATAAGTTCCGAAAAGAGGTGGATTACTTGTGCTGCTTAAATGCCCTGCGGAATCTCTTCGCCGCCCAGTGCTTCAAACAGCTCCGGCAGGAATTCGCCGAAGGTCAGCATCATCAGGGTGAAGCTGGCGTCCAGTTGGCCCAGGGCCTCGTCGCCACCGTCTTGTTCTGCCTGATCCTGCAGCAGATCTTCGAACTTCAGGCGCTTGACGGTCATCTTGTCGTCAAGCACGAAGGACAGCTTGTCCTGCCACGCCAAGGACAATTGGGTGACGACTTTGCCAGTGCTCAGGTGCAGCTGGATTTCATCGCTGGTCAGGTCCTGACGTTTGCAACGCACGATCCCGCCATCTTCATGGGTGTCACGCAGTTCGCATTCGTCCAGGACGAAGAAGTTATCGGCGGCTTTCTGCGTGGTGACCCAGTCGGTCATTACAGCGGTAGGTGCGGTCTTCACAGTCAGCGGACGTACCGGCAATGTGCCAATCACTTCACGCAGGGTCGACAACAGGTCTTCGGCGCGTTTCGGGCTGGCCGAGTTCACCAGAATCAGGCCCTGCTTCGGTGCGATGGCGGCGAAGGTCGATGAGCGACGAATAAAGGCACGCGGCAAGAACGCCTGGATGATTTCATCCTTGAGCTGCTCGCGTTCCTTCTTATAGACCTTGCGCATTTGCTCGGCTTCGATCTCGTCGACCTTTTCCTTCAATGCGTCGCGCACAACGCTACCCGGCAGGATGCGTTCTTCTTTTCGGGCCGAGATCAGCAGGAAGTCGCCGCTGACGTGCACCAATGGAGCGTCTTCGCCTTTGCCGAAAGGGGCGACGAAACCGTAAGTGGTCAACTCCTGGCTGGCGCAGGCGCGAGCCGGTTTGGTCGCCAAAGCGGTTTCCAGTGCTTCGGCGTCAAAAGGCAGATCCTGGGTCAGGCGGTAGACAAGCAGGTTTTTGAACCACATGAGGTGAATCTCTCCTTCTATACAAAGGGGGGCATTATTCGCTGCTATTACCCCGCGGCCAACCCTGTGCTAAGCCTTTGGAACGATTATAAAAATTATTTAAAAAAGTGCTTGCCAGAGGTTAGGTCGCTCCGTAGAATGCGCGCCACACCGAGAGTGAAGGGTGATTAGCTCAGCTGGGAGAGCAGCTGCCTTACAAGCAGCGGGTCGGCGGTTCGATCCCGTCATCACCCACCATCTCGCTCAAAGTGTTACGCGCAGCGGTAGTTCAGTCGGTTAGAATACCGGCCTGTCACGCCGGGGGTCGCGGGTTCGAGTCCCGTCCGCTGCGCCATATTCCGCTTCAAGGCCCTTGAACTCCTTGAAGCAACAGAAAGCCCGCCTAGTGCGGGCTTTTTGTTGTCTGGATTTTGTGCTACTGCGATTTGATCAGGCGTCAGCCCTGAATCTGTAGGAGTGAACTTGTTCGCGAAGGGATAGCACATTCAGCAAATCATTTGCCTGACACGACGCTTCGCCAACAAGTTGGCTCCTACAGGGAGTGATGATTGAATGACCCTTCCTACCAACCTCGCCCCGAATTGACCCAGAAGTTGACCGACAGCGACGTCGACACTGACTCCACCTGATGAAACCAGCCTTCCGGCAGAAACAGCAGATCGCCTGCCTCCAGGGTTATCCGCAGGAATGTGACCATTCGTGCTGTAGGAAAGCGCTGATAGTCCGGCGCATCGGGGTTGAAGTCGCAGCCATCCAGTCCTCCTTTCGGCGCTGTCGACCAGGTGCCCAATGCCGGGCGGTGGTGGGGCGCGGCCAGAATAAAAGACTTCTGCCCCCAGACTTGTGCGAACAGGTTATCGGTATCGTCCCGATGCAGCGGTGTAAGCGTGCCTTTCGGGCCGATCCAGATTCTGGGCGGTATATAAAGCTGGCGTTCGAAGTACTGCGGGTACTCAATCAGCTTCATCAACTGGGTGGGCATGATGTTGTTGCCCATGTAGGCGGGCGGTGAGCCGTCAGCGCTCTTGGTCGCCGGTTTTTCCAGGGAGGCAATAAAGTCGGCCATCGAGGTGGAGCGGAAGTCGCGATCCGTGGAGAAGGTCTTCTTCACGTAGTCGCCATGGCGAGTGATGCCTTGCAGTTCTGCGAAATGACGCAAGGATTCTTCCCGGCCCATGGTGAACAGCGGCCAGTCCTGCAAGGCATTGCTGATAATCAGCGGAATGCCCTCTGGCAGATAACGGCTTTTGAATTCGCTGACCGACACGTCTTCATAGGGCCTGCGCTCCACGGTGCGCTGGACCGGCAGGCTGGCTGAAACCCGCTCGCTGACCCGCGCTGGCGTCGGGTAGCGCTGGTTCATGTCGACCTTTTTCGCCTGGCCCGTACCGCGCCGCGCGCTGTTGATGATCTGTGGCAGCAGCGTGGCCAGGCCCATGTTGCCGTTGATCTTCAAGCGACCGCTGGCGAACAGTTCTTCGACGTTGGCCATGCCGCCCATGATGCCCATGAAATCTTTTTCCGCGACCTCAATGGTTACATCGGGGGAGCTGTGCCGCCCGGCCTCGGTCCGGCTCTGCGCCTTGACCTCCGACCAGAACGCCAGTTGCGGACCGAACACGAACTGGAAAACGCCTTCGATACCGACCGAGCCGGCATTGACGAACAGCTTTGACAGGACGCTCTGCAAATCCATGGCGGTCGCTCTTGTAGGTGTGGTGAAGAGGGAACGAATGGAGGGGTGGGAAATTTATGCGGGGTGTGGCGTTCCGATAGCCTGAGATTCAGTTGATTTTTGCATTGCCTATTACATCGCCATCGGGAGCAAGGTGGAACGCTACTCCGGTCGCTCCTACAGTTGGAATGCGGTCATCTGTAGGAGCGAGCTTGCTCGCGATGGCGTCGGTGCATTCAAAGCAGAAATCTAAAGCAAAAATACATAAACAACCCACCCGCGCCCTTAATTTCAAAGTGTTTCATCCGTTTTCAGAGGACTGGTTGAGCCGGATAGCTCCCACCTTCACAACGGATGACTGCCATGAATGCACAAGACGCCTTGAAACTAGCCCGCCGTTTTATCGAGTTGCCCCTGCAAAAGCGGCGGCTGTTTCTCGAGGGGCTGCAGCGTGAAGGCGTCGATTTTTCGCTGTTTCCCATTCCTCAGGGCGTGTCTGCCGAGCAAGAGCGAGTCCTGTCTTTTGCCCAACAGCGCATGTGGTTTCTCTGGCAGCTTGACCCGCAAAGCAGCGCCTACAACCTGCCCAGTGCGGTGCGTCTGACCGGTGCGCTGAACAAAACAGCGCTGGAGCAGGCGTTTGGCAGCCTTATAGAGCGTCACGAAACCCTGCGCACCGCCTTCGCTGAAAAGGACGACGGCGTACAGCTGATTTCGGCCACTACGCCATTTCAGGTAATCCACAAGGATTGGCGTCACCTGAAACCCCAAGAGCAGGAATCTCGAGTCGCTGAAGAAGCTGAACGGCAGTCCCGCGAGCCATTTGATCTGGCTAACGGTCCGCTGTTGCGTGTCACGCTGATCCAGCTTGAAAAGCACCATGTGCTGTTGCTGACCCTGCATCACATTGTTTCCGACGGCTGGTCGATGAATGTGCTGATCGACGAGTTCGTGCGTTTTTATGACGCTCATGACCGTGGCGAAACCGCTCAGCTTGCGCCGCTGCCGGTTCAGTACAGCGACTACGCCCTGTGGCAGCAGCGCTGGCTGGAAGCCGGGGAGCAGGATCGCCAGTTGGGTTACTGGCTCAAGCAACTGGGGGACGAGCATCCGCCTTTGGAGCTGGCCACCGATCACCCACGTCCGGCGCGGCCGGATCATCGTGGCGTGCGGCATGACTTTGTGATCGACGAAGCACTGGCAGGTGAGCTGCGTGAGCTGGCCCGTCAGCAGAACGTCACGCTGTTCATGTTGCTCCTCGGCGCGTTCAACGTGCTGTTGCACCGTTACAGCGATCAGACCGATCTGCGTGTCGGCGTACCGGTCGCCAATCGCAATCGCAGTGACATCGAGGGTCTGATTGGTTTCTTCGTCAACACTCAGGTGTTGCGCACGCAACTGGACGGCCAGACGCGGGTTAGCGAGTTGCTGGCCTCCGTGAAGGAAGCCGCCCTTGGCGCGCAGTCGCACCAGGACCTGCCGTTCGAGCGTCTGGTGGATGCACTGAAACTGGAGCGCAGCCTGAGCCATAACCCGCTGTTTCAGGTGATGTACAACCATTTGCCGAATGTCGCTGATATCGAAGTGCTGAAAGTCGGCGATGGTCTGGAGCTGAGCCCGCTGGAGTGGCAAAACCGGACCACGCCATTTGATCTGACCCTGACCACTCATGAGCGCGGCGGCAAGCTGTTTGCCTCGTTGACCTACGCCAGCCAGCTGTTCGACGCGCACACCGTGCAGCGCATGGCCCGTCATTGGTTGAACCTGCTGCGCGCCATGGTTCGTGATCCGCAGGCTCGACTGGGCGATCTGCCCTTGCTTGACGACACAGAGCGTACGCAGCAACGCAGTGACTGGAACCAGACTGAGCAGGGTTTCCCGGTCAGCGACAGCGTTCTCTCGCTGATCAAGGCGCAAACCCTGCAAGCGCCGAAGGCGACGGCGCTGGTGTTCGCCGGTCAGCAGTTGAGCTACAGACAGCTCGATCACCGTGCCAATCACCTTGCTGCAAGGCTCATCGCTGAAGGCGTGGGCGCTGAAAGCCGGGTAGGCCTGGTCGCCGAGCGCTCCCTGGAGACTCTGGTCGCGTTGCTCGCCATCTGGAAAGCGGGCGCGGCCTATGTGCCATTCGATCCTGAGCTACCGCCGCGCCGTTTGGCCGACATGATCGCTGACAGCGGCGTGCGTTTGCTGTTGAGTCCGAAACATACCGTGTTGCCGGTCAGCGACGAGATAAAGGTACTGGCGCTTGAGGGCGTGACCCGCGACGAGAGCGATCAGGCACCCGCATTGATCATCGATCCACAGCAGCTCGCCTATGTCATCTACACCTCCGGCTCCACCGGTAAATCCAAAGGCGTCGCCGTCAGCCACGGCGCATTGCTCAATTATGTACAGGGCATCGTGCAGACGCTGCCAATCGAGCAGGCCCGCAGCATGGCCATCGTTTCCACGCTGGCGGCGGACCTTGGGCATACCGTGCTGTTTGCGGCGCTGTGCACCGGGCGTGAGTTGCATGTGATCGAAGCCGATGTGGCACTCGATCCGCAGCGTTTTGGCGATTACCTGAACCTGCATGCCATCGATGTGCTGAAGATCGTGCCGTCTCATCTTGAAGCGCTGCTCAGTGGTGAGGCACCGCAAAATGTGTTGCCGCAGACTTGTCTGGTACTGGGCGGCGAAGCCAGTTCGCCTGCGCTGATCGACAAAGTAAAAGCGCTGGGCAACTGCAGGATCGTCAACCACTACGGACCGACCGAAACCACCGTCGGCGTGCTGACCAAGGCTGTCGAAGGTTCTGGCTCGATTGCGCTGGGTCGCCCGTTGCCCAATGTCCAGGCCTACGTGCTGGACAGCGCCCTGCAGTTGAAACCACAGGGCAGTGACGGCGAGTTGTACATCGGCGGCGCTCAGTTGGCGCGGGGGTATCTCGGGCAGGCAGCGATGACCGCCGAGCGTTTCGTGCCAGACCCGTTCGGCGCACCAGGTGCTCGTCTGTATCGCACAGGAGATCGGGTTCGGCAGCAGGCCGATGGCAGCCTGATGTTTATCGGGCGTATCGATCATCAGGTGAAGATTCGCGGTTTCCGAATTGATCTGGGCGATGTACTTGCTGCGTTGCGCAGTCATCCGTTGATCAAGGACGCTGCCGTGCAGGTAGTCGGTGAGCAGAGCAGCCGACGCATTGCCGCTTGGCTGGTCTGGTCGGTGCCGGGTTCGCTGGAGGCGGTACAGGCGTATCTGGCCGAGCGCCTTGCGGATTACATGTTGCCCACGCAATTCATGACCCTGGAACGATTGCCGCTCACGGCCAACGGCAAGCTGGATGCACGCGCCTTGCCGATGCCTGAGCGCGCCAGCGAGGGGCAAGCGCATATCGCGCCGCACACCGACAGCCAGATTCGCCTTGCCGCTATTTGGGCTGAAGTGCTGAAGGTCGATCAAGTCGGACTGCAGGACAACTTCTTCAATCTGGGCGGCCATTCCTTGCTGGCGGTGCAGATCGTCTCCCGGGTGCGTCGCCAGTTCGGTGTCGACCTGCAACTGCGGGCGCTGTTCGACACTGAAAACCTTGAGCAACTCGCCGCCGTGGTTGACCAACTGGCGCCTCAGACTCAAACCCTGGCGTTGCTCCCGGCTGATCGCTCCCAGCCATTGCGCGCGTCGTTTGCCCAGCAGCGGCAATGGTTGTTCTGGACCATGCAGCCCAACAGCACGGCGTACCACACGCCGCTGGTGGTGAAGCTGAGCGGCGATCTGAACCTGCAAGCATTGCAACGCAGTTTCGATGCATTGCTGGCTCGCCATGAGTCGCTGCGCACCACTTTTATCGAGCAGAACGGCGTGCTCTATCAGCAGGTTCAGCCAACGGCTGCGGTGCAGTTTGATCGGCAAGCCCTGCCGGGGGCAGACCACGCCACTGTTGAACAAGCCATTCATGAGGAAACCCAGCGGCTGTTCGATCTGGCCAATGGGCCGTTGTTGCGGGTCAAGCTGATCACGATTGCCGAGCAGCAGGCGGTGCTGGTCATGACCCTGCACCACATCACCTCCGACGGTTGGTCAATGGGCCTGCTGGTCCACGAGTTTGTCGAGTATTACCAGGCGTTTACCGAGCAGCGCGAGCCCGCTTTGCCAGCCTTGCCGGTGCAGTACGCCGATTACGCGCAATGGCAACATGCCTGGCTGGAGCAGGGTCAACTGCAACGTCAGCTGGACTACTGGACGGCGCGTCTGGGCCATGACCACGAATTGCTGCAGCTACCGCTGGACCGTCCGCGTTCTGCGACGCGCAGCTATCGTGGTGGCCGGGTTGCATTGCGTTTGCCGAGCGTGCTGGAAAGTGGCGTGCGTGCAGTGGCTCAGCGCAACGGCGTGACGTTATTCCAGCTATTCCTTGGCGCTTTCGCATTGGTGTTGCAGCGTTACTCCGGTCAGTCAGACCTGCGCATCGGCGTGCCGGTGAACAACCGCAATGCCGAGGAGCTAGAGTCGGTTGTCGGTTTCTTCGTCAACACGCTGGTGATCCGTTTGCAGCCGGACGTGCAGGTTTCCGTGCAGCAGTGGCTGGATCAGGTCAAGGACAGCACGCTTTCAGCTCAGGCTCATCAGGACCTGCCCTTTGAGAAGCTGGTAGAGGCGCTCAATCCGGATCGGGCGCTGAACTACAACCCGCTGTTCCAGGTGATGTACAACCACCTGAGCACACTGGGCGGCACCGCAACCGGCGCAAGCATGCCCGGCCTGCGCGCTGAAGAAATGCCGCTGCCGGGTGCGGCCGCGCAGTTCGATCTTGCCCTGGAAACGCTGGAAACCCCGCAAGGCATTGATGTCGCGCTGGTGTTCGCCGCCGAATTGTTCGACGCCGCCACCATCGAAGGCTTGGCCGCTCACTGGCAGCGTGTGCTGCAAGCCATGATCGACAACGACCAGCGTGCGCTGGGTGATCTGCCGATGCTGGCCAGCCAGGACGTCGAGCGTGCAGTGCGCTGGAATGCCACCGATGTTCGCTATGCCGATGAAGTCTGCGTACAGCGCTTGATCGAAGCTCAGGTCCAGCGCACGCCTGACGCCGTAGCACTGGTGTTTGGCGCTGAGTCGCTGACGTATCGCCAGCTCAACCGCGCGGCCAACCGTCTTGCCCGACAACTTATTGAGCAGGGTGTTGGGCCGGACGTGCTGGTCGGCGTCGCGGCCCTGCGTTCCATCGAAATGGTTGTGGCGTTGCTGGCGGTGCTCAAAGCGGGTGGCGCTTATGTGCCGATTGATCCGGAGTACCCGCAAGAGCGTCAGACTTACATGATCGAGGACAGCGGCATCGAGTTGCTGCTGGTCCAGCCTGAATTTGCAGGTCAGTTGCCTGATTCCGTTAAAACTCTGGTCTTGCAGGCGCCATTGAACACTGACGAGGCCGCTGATGACAGCAATCCGGAGATCGATCTGGATGGCGAGAATCTGGCCTACGTTATCTACACCTCGGGTTCCACCGGCAAGCCGAAAGGCGCGGGCAACCGGCATAGCGCTTTGACCAATCGTCTGCAGTGGATGCAGCAGACCTACGGCCTGTCGGCACGGGACACAGTGCTACAAAAAACGCCGTTCAGTTTCGACGTGTCGGTGTGGGAGTTCTTCTGGCCGCTGATGACCGGCGCACAGCTGGTCGTGGCCCAACCGGGTGACCATCGCGATCCGGCGAAGCTTATGCGCCTGATCGAAGAACATGCCGTTACCACCCTGCATTTCGTGCCGTCGATGCTCCAGGTTTTCTTGCAGGCGCTGCCGCATCAACGCTGCGTCAGCCTGCGGCGGGTGATTTGCAGCGGTGAAGCGCTGCCGGTCGACGCGCAGAATCAGGTGTTTGCCCGATTGCCTCACGCCGCGCTCTACAACCTGTATGGGCCGACCGAAGCTGCCATCGACGTGACGCACTGGACCTGCCGTGACGAAGGGCTGGACAGCGTGCCGATCGGAGAGCCGATTGCCAACCTGCACACCTGGATTCTCGATCAGGCGCTGCAACCGGTATTACCGGGTGTGGCAGGCGAGCTGTATCTGGAGGGCGCGGGTCTGGCCCGTGGTTATCACCGTCGTCCGGCGCTGACCGCCGAGCGTTTTGTGGTCAGCCCGTTTGGTGATGGCGAGCGCCTGTATCGTACCGGCGACCTGGCGCGTTATCGCGTCGATGGCGTTATCGAATATCTGGGCCGTCTCGATCACCAGGTGAAGATTCGCGGCCAGCGTATCGAGCTGGGTGAAATCGAAGCGCGGCTGCTGGAGCAAGCGTTGGTCAAGGACGCGGCTGTCGTGGTGCACACCGATGATCAGGGCCAGCAACTGGTTGCTTATCTGGTACTGGAGGCCGGCGAAACCGACCTGACGCTGGTCAAGGCGCTGCTCAAGCAGGCGCTGCCAGGCTACATGGTGCCCAACCAGTTTGTACTGCTGGATCAGATGCCCCTCAGCCCGAACGGCAAGCTCGACCGCAAGGCTCTGCCTGCACCGCAAGTGTCCAGGGAGCAAGACTGGCAGGCGCCGCAAACCGATCTGCAGTGTCAGGTCGCGCAGATCTGGAGTGAAGTACTGCGTCTGGAGCAGGTAGGCCTCAACGATCACTTTTTCGAACTGGGCGGCCACTCGCTGCTTGCGACCCAGATGGTGGCTCGCACCGCCGAGGCGCTGGGCCTTGAGGTGCCGCTGGATATTCTATTCGAGCACAGCACGCTGGGCGGTTTCACTCAGGCACTGAGTGAGTTGAATGTGCGCCGTGTGCCTGCATTACAGCCGTTCACCCGTGGTGATTTGGCACCGCTTTCGTTTGCTCAGGAGCGTTTGTGGTTCCTCTGGCAACTGGAGCCGAGCAGCGCGGCCTATCACATTCCCATGTCTCTGCGTTTGCGAGGCCCGCTGGACCGGGCGGCACTGGAAAGCAGTCTCAACGCCGTGATCGCTCGTCACGAAAGCCTGCGTACCCGATTCGTTCAGGGCTCTATTCAGGAGAATGGCGAGCCGCGTCAGCAGATACTCCCTGAGTTGAAGCTCTCCATCGCAGTGCAGGACGCCGCTCCCGATACCGATATCCGGGCGTTCATTGCCGAACAGACACGCCAGCCGTTCAATCTTGAAAGCGATCCGTTGCTGCGTCTGGCGCTGTTGCGTCTGGCTGACGACGATCATGTGTTGACGCTGGTACAACATCACATCGTTTCCGATGCCTGGTCGCTGACGCTGTTGATCGAGGAATGGCTGCGGGGCTACGGCGCGCTGATCGCCGGGCAGAATCTGACCCTGCCAGCCTTGCCGGTGCAGTACGCCGACTACGCCCTGTGGCAGCGTCAGTGGTTCGCGGACGGTGAGCGCGAGCGCCAGCTTGCTTACTGGCAGGAACAATTGAGTGGCGGTGATTCGGTACTGGAGTTACCGCTTGACCGGCCGCGTCCGGCGATTCAGAGCTTCCGTGGCGGGCGGGTCGAAATGCGTCTGCCGCTCGAACTGAGCGAAGCCTTGCAGGCATTGGCCGGGCAGCACAACGCCACATTGTTCATGCTGCTGTTGGCGTCGTTCCAGATCCTGCTGCAGCGTTACAGCGGGCAGCGCGATATTCGTGTCGGTGTGCCGGTCGCCAACCGTCACCGGATCGAAACCGAGGAATTGATCGGCTTCTTCGTCAACACTCAGGTGCTGCGCGCCGAGGTGGACGGTCAGCAGGGTTTCGACACGTTGCTGCAACAGGTCCGCCGTACCTCACTGGACGCCCAGGCTTATCAGGACCTGCCCTTCGAGCAATTGGTAGAGGCCTTGCAGCCGGAACGCAGCCTCAGCCAGAACCCGTTGTTCCAGGTCATGTTCAACCACCAGAACCGGGTGGATGACAGCGTATTGCGCAATCTGGATCTGCCCGGCCTGACCCTGGAGAACCTCGGCGTCGAGAATGACAGCGCACAGTTCGACCTGTCGCTGGCCACCTTTGAAACCGAGGACGGCCTCAAGGCCACCCTGACTTACGCGTCCGATCTGTTCGACGCACAAACCGTTCAGCGCCTTGGCGATTACTGGCAGAACCTGTTGGCTGCCATTGTTGCCCAGCCGGGCCAGCGTATCGGCGAACTGTCGATGATGGGCGCGGCTGAGCAGCAGCAAGTGGTGCGCGACTGGAACCGGGTCGAGGAATGTCCGATTGATTTTGCCTGCGTGCATGAGGCATTCGAGCATCAGGTCAGCCTGACGCCGGACGCTGTGGCACTGGTCCATGATGATCGTCAACTGAGCTACAGCCAGCTCAATGCCAGGGCGAATCAGCTGGCTCATGCGTTGCGGGCGTTGGATGTCGGCCCGGAGAGCCTGGTGGGTATCGCCACCGAGCGCGGCATGGACATGGTCATTGGCGTGTTTGCGGTGCTCAAGGCTGGTGGCGCTTACGTGCCGCTGGACCCGCAATACCCGCAGGAAAGGCTGCACCAGATGATGCAGGACAGCGGTCTGCGGTTACTGCTGACCCAGACGTCTTTGCTCGACAGCCTGTCGATCCCCGAAGGCGTGGCCTGCCTGTGCCTGGACCATGCCGAGCAGTGGCAAGCACAGTCGACAGCCAATCTGCCGAACAAGCTGCACGGCCATCATCTGGCGTACGTGATGTTTACCTCGGGTTCCACGGGCCGCCCCAAAGGTGTGGGCATCGACCAGTCGGCGCTGAGCGGGCATACCCGGGTTTCCCGCGGGTTCTACAACCTGACGGCCGAGGACCGGGTGTTGCAGTTCTCGACGTTCAACTTCGACACATTCGTCGAGCAGCTTTTCCCGGCACTGACGTGCGGTGCGGTCGTGGTATTGCGTGGTCCTGACTTGTGGGACAGTGAAACTTTCCACCGTCATCTGATCGAGCAACGCATCAGCGTGGTGGGGCTGACGACCTCCTACTGGCACCTGCTGATCCGCGACTTTGCTGCCAAGGGCATCAGGGATTACGGCGCATTGCGGCAGATGAACACCGGTGGCGAAGCGATGCCGCCGGAGGGCATTCAGGCCTGGCGCGACGCGGGCCTGGAGCACGTGACCCTGCTCAATACCTATGGCCCGACCGAGGCGACAGTGACCGCCACCACGCTGGACTGCGAGGCCTATATTCGCGGCGAATACGACGTGCCGCTAATGATGCCGATTGGCAGGCCGCTGTCAGGCCGGAGTATTTATCTGCTCGACGAAAACGCTCAACCAGTCCCGATCGGGTCAGTCGGTGAGTTGTTCATCGGGGGCAGCCTGCTTGCACGCGGCTATTTCAATCGTCCTGACCTGACCGCCGAGCGCTTCATTCCCGATCCATTCGACGGGCAGGGCGGTCGTCTGTATCGCACCGGAGATCTGGCGCGCTATCGCCCCGACGGGGTGATCGAGTACGCCGGGCGTACTGACCACCAGGTAAAAATTCGCGGTTTCCGCATCGAGCTGGGGGAAATCGAAGCGCGCCTGCTGGAGCAGGACGAGGTCCGCGAAGCGCTGGTGCTGGCGGTCGATGGCGTTGGCGGTCAGCAGTTGGTGGCGTACGTGGTGGTGAAGGGCGAGCAAGAGGCTCAGGCGCTGCGCGACCGGCTCAAAGTGCAGCTCAAACGTAGCCTGCCCGATTACATGATCCCGGCGCACCTGATGCTGCTGGAGCGTCTGCCGCTGAGCCCGAGCGGCAAGCTGGACCGTAAAGCGCTGCCCGCTGCGGACTTCAGCCAACTGCAAAACACCTGGACCGCACCGCGTACCGAACTGGAGCAGCGCATCGCCGCGCTCTGGCAAGACGTGCTCAAGCTGGAGAGGGTCGGTCGCACCGATAACTTCTTCGAGCTGGGCGGCCACTCCTTACTGGTCGTGAGCACGGTCTCACGCATTCAACTCGAGCTTGGTATGAAAGCGACTGTACAACTGATGTTCCAATTCCCGGTTCTGGGGGATTTCGCTACGCAACTGGAAGCCCTCGGCGGGCCGCTTGAGGCCTCGACCCTTGATGGCCTCGAAGCCCTGCTCGACGAAATGGAGGAGGCGTGATGGATCAGGCCGCTGCTGCACGTATCGCCCGTCGTTTCATCCTGCTGCCGCTGGACAAGCGCAAGGCGTACCTGGAAAAAATGCTGGAGCAGCGGGTATCGCCCGCCAACCTGCCGATCCCTGAAGTGAGATCAGCGCTGGGTTCAGAACTGGATGTTCTGCCCTTGTCCTACGCTCAGGAACGGCAGTGGTTTCTCTGGCAACTGGAGCCGGACAGCAGCGCCTACCATATGCCCACGGCACTGCGTCTGCAGGGCGAACTGGATACCGGCGCGCTGGAGCAGGCGTTCAACGCGCTGGTCGCACGCCACGACACGCTGCGCACGACCTTTGCCCACGACGGCGAGCGTGCGCATCAGGTGATTCACGCTCAAGGCCAACTGACGCTGGCGGGGGAAACGCTGCCAGGCCATGCAGCGCATGAGCGCGATGCGCTGATTCAAGCGTTCGTTGAAGGGCAGACCCGGCTGACATTTGATTTGGCCAACGGTCCGTTGCTGCGCATCACGCTGTTGCAACTGGCGGCGGATGACCATGTGCTGGTGATGGTCCAGCACCACATCGTTTCCGATGGCTGGTCGATGCAGGTCATGGTCGATGAGCTGGTGCAGTTCTACGTCGGCTTCAGTCAGCAGCAACCGGTCGAGTTGCCTGCGCTGCCCATTCAGTACGCCGACTATGCAATCTGGCAACGGCACTGGATGGAGGCGGGCGGCAAGACGCAGCAACTGGCGTACTGGACCGAACAACTGGGCAACGAACAGCCGGTGCTGGAGCTGCCCACGGACCGCCCGCGTCAGGCCGCGCAAAGCCATCGCGGTGCCCGACTCGACCTGCCGCTTGACGCTGAATTGAGTCGTCAGCTCAAGGCCCTTGCCCAGGCGCAAGGCGTCACGCCGTTCATGTTGTTGCTCGCCTCGTTTCAGGTTCTGCTGCATCGCCACAGCGGGCAGCGAGACATTCGCGTCGGTGTGCCCACCGCCAACCGTAACCGGGTTGAAACCAACGGCTTGATCGGCTTCTTCGTCAATACGCAGGTGCTGCGTGCGGAACTCGATGCTACCCAGCGTTTCAGCGAACTGCTGCAACAGGTCAGGCAAACCGCACTGGGTGCGCAAGCGCATCAGGACCTGCCTTTCGAACAATTGGTGGAAGCGCTGCATCCCGAGCGCAGCCTGAGCCACAGCCCGCTGTTTCAGGTGATGTACAACCACCAGAGCGATGACCAGCATGCCCGTGGCCAGCGTGCTACCCGCTTGCCGGGCCTGATCATCGAAGGTCTGGTGTGGGACAGCCACAACGCTTCGTTTGACCTGACGCTGGACACGGTGGAAAGCGCCGAGGGCCTGTGGGCGTCGTTGACCTACGCCACCGACCTGTTCGACGCCGCCACCGTACAGCGCCTGAGCGAGCATTGGCTCAATCTGCTGCAAGGTATCGTCGCCGATCCGCAGCAGCACATTGGCGCGCTGCCGATGCTCGGCCAGCGTGAACTGGATCATCTGCTGCTGGAGCGCAACGGCCTCAACGACAAGCATGTCGCCGGACTGCTGGTGCATCAGCGCATCGAGCAGTTGGCTCAGCAAACGCCGGACGCCACCGCGCTGATTTTCGGCAAGCAGACGTTGAGCTTTGCCGAACTCAACCAACAGGCCAATTGCCTAGCGCATCGTCTGATCGAAGAGGGCGTCGGGCCTGACGTGATCGTCGGTATTGCGCTGGAGCGCGGCCTGGAGATTGTCGTCTCGCTGCTGGCCGTGCTCAAGGCCGGTGGCGCCTATGCGCCGCTGGACCCGGAATACCCGCAAGAGCGCCTGGCGTATCTGATGCGTGACAGCCGCATGGCGCTGTTGCTCAGTGATTCGCTGTTGCGTCAGCGCTTGCCGATTCCAGATGATCTTGCAGTGCTGGAAGTCGATCAGCTCGACAACCGTGCGCAACCTGTGACGAATCCGGCTGTAGCGCTGCATGCCGATCATCTCGCTTACGTCATCTACACCTCAGGTTCGACGGGCCTGCCCAAAGGCGTGGCCGTGGCTCACGGTCCGATGGCGATGCATTGCCGGGCCATCGGCGAGCGTTACGAGATGACGCCTGCCGATTGCGAACTGCATTTCATGTCGTTTGCGTTTGACGGCGCCCACGAGCGCTGGCTGACTGCGTTGACCCATGGCGGTCGTCTGTTGATCCGTGATGCAGAGCTGTGGACGCCGGAGCAGACGTATCAGGCGATGCATGAGCACGGGGTGACGGTCGCGGCGTTCCCGCCGGTGTACCTGCAACAACTGGCTGAACACGCCGAGCGTCATGGCAACCCGCCGCCGGTGCGGATTTATTGCTTTGGTGGCGATGCAGTGCCGCAGGCCAGTTTCGAACTGGCCAAGCGCGCCCTCAAGCCGCAGTACATCATCAACGGCTATGGCCCGACTGAAACCGTGGTCACGCCGCTGATCTGGAAGGCCGGCGCGGAAGATAATTGTGGCGCGTCCTACGCGCCGATTGGCAGCCGGATCGGCGAGCGCAGCGCGTATGTGCTGGACGCCGATCTGAACCTGTTGCCGCTGGGTGTGGCGGGTGAGTTGTATCTGGGTGGCTTGGGACTGGCTCGCGGCTACCTGAACCGTCCGGGCATGACCGCCGAGCGTTTTGTCGCTGACCCGTTCAGTGACCGGGGCGGGCGGCTGTATCGCACCGGCGATCTGGTCAGCCAGCGCGCCGATGGGACGTTCGATTATCTGGGCCGTCTTGACCGTCAGGTGAAGGTGCGTGGTTTCCGTATCGAACTGGGCGAAGTCGAGGCGCGGCTGTTGGCGCTGGATGGTGTGCGTGATGCCGTGGCGGTCGCTCAGCAAGGGCTGAGCGGTCAGCAGTTGGTGGGCTACATCGTTCCTGATGCGCTGGATATTCTGAGCGACCCTCAAGCGCAGCTCGATCTGCGCGAACGTCTCAAAGTGCAGCTCAAAGCAGAGCTGCCCGACTACATGGTGCCCGCGCACCTGTTGTTCCTTGAACGCATGCCTTTGACACCCAATGGCAAGCTGGACCGCAAGGCCCTGCCGCTGCCAGATACCAGCCAGCTGCAGCAGCACTATGTCGCCCCGCGTGATGCACTGGAGCGAGATATAGCGGCGATCTGGCAGGACGTACTCAAGCTTGAACAGGTGGGTGTCACTGACAACTTCTTCGAGTTGGGTGGCGACTCGATCATCTCGATTCAAGTGGTCAGCCGCGCGCGTCTGGCTGATATCGCGTTTACGCCGAAAGATCTGTTTCTCCACCAGACCGTTCAGGCGCTGGCGGTGGTCGCCCGACGTGGCGCGCCAGCGCAGCAGATTGATCAAGGGCCGGTGATCGGCGAAACGCCGCTGCTGCCGGTTCAGCAGTGGTTCTTCGCCCAATCGATCCCGCAGCAGCATCACTGGAATCAGTCGGTGGTACTGCAACCTCGTCAGCCA
Source organism: Pseudomonas sp. HP_14 (assembly GCF_055283875.1). NCBI lineage: Bacteria > Pseudomonadati > Pseudomonadota > Gammaproteobacteria > Pseudomonadales > Pseudomonadaceae > Pseudomonas > Pseudomonas sp. HP_14. The sequence goes on from NZ_JBTOQI010000016.1 coordinate 16,251, forward strand.
TTGAATGCGCGAGTGTTGCGTACAGCGTTGCTGGCGCTGATCAATCATCATGACGCGCTGCGTTTGCGCTTCCCCGAAACCATATCGAACCAGGCTGTGTTTGCCGAACCGCTGGCGGACGCTGCTGACAGCGCCTTGAGCCTGTTGTGGCAGGTCACTCTTAACGGTGCCTTCGAGCTTGAACCCTTGTTCGAGGAGGCTCAACGCAGCCTTGATCTGCAAAATGGCCCTTTGCTGCGGGCTGTGCTGGCTGATCTGCCGGATGGCAGTCAACGTCTGCTGCTGGTGGTGCATCACCTTGTGGTGGACGGCGTGTCGTGGCGGATTCTGTTCGACGACCTGCAACTGGCCTATCAACAGTTGCTGGCCGAAAAACCATTGGCCCTGCCTGCGAAAACATCGTCGTACAAAGCATGGGGCGAGCAGCTGCAGCGCTGGACCCAGAGTGATGAGCTGGCGGTCGAGCTGGCAGGCTGGCAAACGCGCCTGTCCGGTATCAACGGTGACATTCCCTGCGAGCGTCCGAATGCCGCGCTGCACAAACGACTGGCCGAGACTGTTCATACCCGGCTGGATGCCAACGCCACGCGGCAGTTGTTGCAGCAGGCACCGACGGCTTATCGTACTCAGGTCAACGACTTGCTGTTGACCGCACTGGCCCGTGTGATCGCGCGCTGGAGCGGCCGCGATGAAGTGCTGGTGCAACTGGAAGGCCATGGTCGCGAGGAGCTGTTCGAACAGATCGACCTGACCCGCACCGTGGGCTGGTTTACCAGCCTCTATTCGGTCTGCCTGAAAGCCCACGGCGAAACCGGCACAGCAATTAAACACATCAAGGAGCAACTGCGGGCGATCTCCAACAAAGGCCTGGGGTTTGGCGCGCTGCGTTATTTGGGCGACACCGCAACCCAGGCAGCCATGGCCGCTTTGCCAACGCCGCGGATCACTTTCAATTACCTCGGTCAGTTCGACGGCAGTTTTGATGACGAGCAGGCCTTGCTGGTCCCGGCCAAAGAAACGGCTGGCGCCGAGCAAAGCGCGGATGCGCCGCTGGGCAACTGGCTGAGCATCAACGGTCAGGTGTTCGGTGGTGAACTCAAGCTGGGCTGGACCTTCAGCCGGGAGATGTTCGACCGCGCTACCGTGCAGCATTTGGCAGATGAACTCGGCCGCGAACTGCAGGACCTGATCGCCCATTGCGTAAGCAATCAGAGCGGTGGTTTCACGCCGTCAGACTTCCCGCTGGCTACTATCGATCAGGCCCAACTGGACGCCTTGCCGTTGCTGGCCTCTGAGGTTCAAGACCTTTATCCGCTGGCACCCATGCAGCAGGGCATGCTGTTTCACAGCCTTTACGAACAAACGCAGCAGGGTGCGTACGTCAACCAGATGTGCGTTGACGTCGAGAACCTCGATGCCGAGCGTTTCCGGCAAGCGTGGCAAGCCGTCGTCGAACGACATGACATTCTGCGCAGTGCCTTCCTGTGGCAGGGCACGCTGGAGCAGCCGTTACAGGTCGTGTTCAAACGCGTCGAGCTGCCGTTTCAGGTTCTCGACTGGCGTGATCACGCCGCGCCAGAGCAAGCATTGCAGGCTCTGGCGGACAGTGATCGGCTCGCCGGGTTTGATCTTGGCAAGGCCCCGTTGCTGCGGCTGACACTGGTGCGCACGGCCGAACAACGTCATCACCTGATCTACACGAGCCACCACATTTTGATGGATGGCTGGAGCAGCTCGCAGTTGATCGGTGAAGTCCTGCAGCAATACGCCGGTCAGCCCGCACAACCACAAACCGGCCGTTATCGTGATTACATCGGTTGGTTGCAACGTCAGGACGTGACGGCCGATCAGGTGTTCTGGACGGCGCAAACCGCTGATCTTGCAGCGCCGACCTTGTTGGCTCAAGCATTGCAATCGGCCTCGCCGGGCAGCGGTTTTGCTGACCATTACCTGCGCCTTGAGTCCGGGCAGACCCGCGCGTTGGCTGATGCTGCGCGGCAGAGCAAAGTCACCTTGAATACGCTGGTGCAAGCGGCCTGGCTGCTGACTCTGCAACGCTTTACCGGGCAGCGCACGCTGGCCTTCGGTGCAACAGTGGCGGGGCGTCCGGCAGACATTGCCGGTATCGAGCAACAGATCGGCCTGTTCATCAATACGCTGCCGGTGATTGCCTCGGCGACGCCTGAGCAAGCGTTAGGGGCCTGGCTGGTCGATCTGCAATCGCGCAACCTCACCTTGCGTGAGCACGAACATACGCCGCTGGCCGATATTCAACGCTGGGCCGGACAGGGCGGTGAAGCGCTGTTCGATAACCTGCTGGTGTTCGAAAACTACCCGGTGTCCGAAGCGCTGCAGCAGGGGGCGCCCCAAGGGTTGAGCTTTGGTGAAGTACGCAGCCGCGAACAGGGTAACTATCCGCTGACCCTTGCGGTCAGCCTGGGTGAATCGTTGTCAGTGCATTTCCATTACCAGCGCGAGCATCTGGACGCTGAAGCCATCGAGCAGGTCAGCGCCCATTTCGCGCGCGTTTTGCAGCAGTTGTCGATGGCGGTCGGCGAGACGCTATTGGGCAGCCTGCAAGGTGGCAGCCCGGCAGAACAGCAACAAGCGATTCAGGCCTGGAACCCCCGGCCACAACGTTTTGCCGTCGAGCATTGCCTGCATGAGTTTATCGAAGCTCAGGTCCAGCGCGCGCCTGATGCGGTTGCCTTGAGCTTCGGCGATGAGCACGTCAGCTACGGCGAACTCAATCAGCGAGCCAACTGTCTGGCGCATCGTTTGATCGAGCAAGGCGTCGGCCCTGATGTACTGGTCGGTCTGGCGGCTGAGCGTTCGGTGCAAATGCTGGTCGGGCTGTTGGCGATTCTCAAGGCGGGCGGCGCTTATGTGCCGCTGGACCCGGTGTATCCGCAGGATCGTCTGGCGTACATGATTGAAGACAGCGGTCTGCGGCTGCTGCTTGCCCAGCCACGCGTCGTTGATCAATTGCCAGACCTTAATGGCGTTGCAACTTTGCTGCTGGATGCTGACCTCAGCGCTTACAGCAGCGAAACGCCTGCGGTCAGCGTCGGGCCGGAAAATCTTGCCTACGTGATTTACACCTCCGGTTCCACGGGGCAACCCAAGGGCGCAATGCTCCCGCACAGCAACGTGGTGCGCCTGTTCAGCGCCACTGAGCAGTGGTTCAACTTCAACGAAAACGATGTCTGGAGCCTGTTCCACTCCTACGCGTTCGACTTCTCGGTCTGGGAAATCTTTGGTGCGCTGCTGCACGGCGGCCGTCTGCTCATCGTGCCCCACGAAACCAGTCGCTCACCGGAAGATTTCCATACGTTGCTGTGCCGCGAAGGCGTGACGGTGTTGAATCAGACGCCATCGGCCTTCAAGCAACTGATGCAGGTTGCGGTCGCATCGGATGCGACACCTTCACTGCGTTACGTGGTGTTCGGCGGTGAAGCTTTGGATGTCGGCAGCCTGCGCCCCTGGTTTGCTCGTTTCGGCGATCAGGCCCCGCAACTGATCAACATGTATGGCATCACCGAAACCACGGTGCACGTGAGCCATCGCCCGGTCACTCTGGCAGACCTGCAAGCCGGGGCAGCAAGCCCGATTGGTGCGCCGATCCCCGACTTGTCCTGGTATCTGCTGGACGCTGATCTGCATCCGGTGCCGCGTGGCTGTGTCGGCGAGCTGTATGTCGGGCAGGCGGGTCTGGCCCGGGGTTACCTGAACCGCGCTGGCCTGACCGCGACGCGCTTTGTGCCGAGCCCTTTCGACGAGCAGGGCGGGCGTTTGTATCGCACAGGCGACCTGGCGCGCTATTGCGGCGATGGCTCTATCGAGTACATCGGGCGTATCGACCATCAGGTGAAAATTCGCGGCTTCCGTATCGAGCTGGGTGAAATCGATGCTCGCCTCAATGAGTTGGCGAGCGTTCGCGAAGGTCTGGTGCGGGTTCATGACGCGGCCAGTGGTGCGCAACTGGTGGCGTATATTGTGCCGCAACAGTACAGCGCTGAAGCGCTGGAGCAGGCAGCGTTGCGCGACGAGATCAAGACGTCGCTGCGTGAAAACCTGCCGGACTACATGGTGCCTGCGCACCTGCTGTTCCTGGAGCGCATGCCGCTGACCGCCAACGGCAAGCTGGATCACAAGGCATTGCCAGCGCCGGATGCCGGTCTGGCACAGCTTGATTACGTCGCGCCACAAAGCACCCTTGAGCAGCAGATCGCAGCGGTTTGGCAGGACGTGCTGAAGCTTGAACAGGTCGGCGTTACCGACAACTTCTTCGAGCTGGGTGGTGATTCGATCATCTCGATTCAGGTGGTCAGCCGTGCGCGTCTGGCAGGTATTCGCTTCACGCCTAAAGACCTGTTCGAGCGCCAGACCGTGCGCGCACTGGCTCAGGTGACGCAACTGGGCGAGGACGCGCTGACTATTGATCAGGGACCGGTGACCGGTAACATGCCGCTGTTGCCGATCCAGCAGTGGTTCTTCGAGCAGGACATTCCGGACCGTCATCACTGGAACCAGTCCGTGCTGTTGAACCCGCGCCAACGTCTGGACGCGCAAGTGCTGAGCCAGGCCGTACACGCCTTGATCAATCATCACGATGCCTTGCGTCTGACGTTCGCTGAGCCTTTCAATCTGGGCCGCTTCGATGCAGCCCCGGCGCATTCGCCGTTGTGGTGTGAAACTGTCAGCGACGCGACGCAACTTGAGACGCTGCTGAACAAAGCGCAACGCAGCCTCTGCCTGCCACAAGGCCCGCTGCTGCGAGTGGTACTCGCCGAGTTGCCGGGCGGCGAACAACGCCTGTTGTTGGCGATTCACCACTTGGTGGTGGACGGCGTTTCATGGCGGATTCTGTTCGAGGACCTGCAGGGCGCTTACCGCCAGATCGAATCAGGCAAACCCGTACAATTGCCGGGTAAAACCACTGCTTTCCAGCACTGGGCGCAAGGTTTGCAAGACCTGACACGCAACGGCGGCCTGTCGTCGCAACTGGGTTTCTGGCAGTCTTTGCTGAGCGGCGCGTCGACAGACCTGCCGTCCCTGAACGACGCTGCCAGCCTTCGGGCCAGCGAGAGCACCAGCGTCGGCGCGAAGCTCTCGGCCGAGCTGACCCGCCAGTTGCTGCAACAGGCACCGGCGGCCTATCGCACGCAGGTCAATGACCTGCTGCTGACCGCCCTGGCGCGAGTCATTGCCAACTGGACCGGACGTGACGACGTCCTGGTGCAACTGGAAGGCCATGGCCGCGAGGCACTGCTGGAAGACGCCGACCTCAGCCGTACGGTGGGTTGGTTCACCAGCCTGTTCCCGGTGCGCCTGACTGCGCAAGCCGGGCTGAAACACTCGATCAGGCACATCAAGGAACAACTGCGCTCGATCCCGGACAAAGGCATCGGTTTTGGTGTACTGCGTTATCTGGGCGACGAAGCAACCCGCAATAGCCTGCGGGCATTACCGACGCCACGCATCACCTTCAACTATCTTGGCCAGTTCGATGGCAGCTTTGACGATGCGGATGCATTGTTCGTCCCGGCCCGGGAAAACAGCGGGGCCGATCAGAGCGCCGATGCGCCGCTGAATAACTGGCTGAGCATCAACGGTCAGGTGTTTGCCGGGGAGTTGAGCCTGGCCTGGACCTTCAGTGCCGACATGTTCGCCGAGCAGGCCATGCAACAACTGGCCGACCAGTACATCGCCGAACTGACTCGCGTCATCGAGCATTGCTGCGATCCGCAGCAGGCCGGGCTGACGCCGTCTGACTTCCCGCTGGCGCGCATCAGCCAGGAGCAACTGGACGCGTTGCCGCTCCAGGCCGCTCAGGTGGAAGATATCTACCCGCTGGCACCGATGCAGCAGGGCATGTTGTTCCACACCCTGTATGAAGAACAGGCGGGTGGCGACTACACCAACCAGATGCGTCTGGATGTGGATGGCCTTGATCCCGAGCGTTTCCGTCAGGCCTGGCAGGCAGCCATGAACCAGCACGCGATTCTGCGCAGCGGGTTCTACTGGCAAGGCGGTCTGGAACGTCCGCTACAGGTGGTATTCAAAGACATCGCCATGCCGTTCACGGTGGTCGACCTGCGCCACGCAACCGATCTTGCCCACGAACTGCACAGGCTGGCCGATGCTGAGCTCAAGGCTGGGTTTGACCTGAGTCGCGCACCTTTGCTGCGGCTGGTGGCCGTGCGCGTTGCCGAGCATCGTTACCACCTGATCTACACCAACCACCACATCCTCATGGATGGCTGGAGCAACTCGCAGTTGCTCGGTGAAGTGCTGCAACGCTATGCCGGTGAATACCAGGAGCAGCACAGTGGCAACTACCGCGATTACATCGCCTGGTTGCAGGCTCAGGATGCAGCCCTCAGCGAGAAGTTCTGGCAGGAACGGCTCAGTGTGCTGGACGAGCCTGCCTGGCTGACCCGCGCCCTCGACTTGCCCGCGCAAGAAGCTGTTGAGGCCCACGGCGACCACTTCGAAGTGTTCAGTGCCGAGCAGACTCGATTACTGGGCGAGTTTGCCCGTCAGCAAAAAGTCACCCTCAACACCGTGGTGCAATCGGCGTGGTTGCTGCTGTTGCAGCGCTACACCGGACAACGCTCGGTTGCCTTTGGCGCGACGGTTTCCGGGCGCCCGGCAGGGCTTAAAGGTGTCGAGCAGCAGATCGGTCTGTTCATCAATACCTTGCCAGTCATTGCTACACCGCAGCCGGAGCAGTCGGTGAGTGATTGGCTGCAGTCGGTTCAGGCGGATAACTTGGCGCTGCGCGAACATGAACACACACCGCTGGCGGATATTCAGCGCTGGTCAGGGCTGGGCAGCGACGCCTTGTTCGACAGCATTCTGGTGTTCGAAAACTACCCGGTGTCGGAAGCTCTGCAACAGGAAGCGCCGCAGGAATTGACCTTCGGCAAGGTCGACAACCACGAGCAGACTCACTATCCACTGACCCTGATCGTCGGTCTGGGCGAAACGCTGTCACTGCATTTCAACTATCGCCAGGCGAATTTTCCGGTGCACACCGTGCAGCAGATCGCTGGCCAGCTTCGGCATGTGCTGCTGCAAATGGCTGCCAGTCAGGCCGGGCAGCGCTTGAGCGAGCTGACGTTGCAGGACGATGCGCACATCGAAGCAAGCCTTGCTCAGTGGAATCCGTCGACTCAGGTGTTCCCGGTCGAGCAGTGCCTGCATCAATTGATCGCCGCGCAAGCAGCGCGCACACCTGAAGCGGTGGCCGTGTCTTTCCGGGATCAGAGCCTCAGCTACCAGGCGCTGGACAGCCAGGCCAACTGCCTCGCTCACCTGCTGATCGAGGCCGGAGTCGGGCCGGACGTTCGTGTCGGTATTGCCGTGCAGCGCGGGCCGGGAATGATTGTCGGCCTGCTGGCGATCCTCAAGGCGGGCGGGGCTTACGTGCCACTCGACCCGGATTATCCGCAGGATCGCCTGGCCTACATGATTGAAGACAGCGGGCTGTCGTTGTTGCTGACTGAAAGCCACTTGCGTGAGCAGCTGCCGATTTATGCATCGGTACGCACCTTGCTGATCGACACGGACCTGTCCGCACAGCCGAGCCACGATCCTCAGGTGTCGGTGAGCCCTGACAACCTTGCCTACGTGATTTACACCTCCGGTTCCACGGGGCAACCCAAGGGCGCACTGCTGCCGCATAGCAACGTGGTGCGTCTGTTCAGCGCCACGGAGCAGTGGTTCAACTTCAACGAAAGCGATGTCTGGAGCCTGTTCCATTCTTACGCGTTCGACTTCTCGGTCTGGGAAATCTTTGGTGCGCTGCTGCACGGCGGTCGTCTGCTGATCGTGCCGCACGAAACCAGCCGCTCGCCGGAGGACTTCCATACGTTGCTGTGCCGCGAAGGCGTGACGGTGTTGAATCAGACGCCATCGGCCTTCAAGCAGCTGATGCAAGTTGCGGTCGCATCGGACGCGACACCTTCACTGCGTTACGTGGTGTTCGGTGGCGAAGCGCTGGATGTCGGCAGCCTGCGCCCCTGGTTTGATCGTTTCGGTGAGCAAGCCCCGCAACTGATCAACATGTATGGCATCACCGAAACCACGGTGCACGTGACCTGGCGCCCGGTCAGTCTGGCAGACCTGCAAGCCGGGGCGGCAAGCCCGATTGGCGAACCGATTCCTGACTTGTCCTGGTATTTGCTGGACGCTGATCTGCATCCGGTGCCACGCGGCTGTGTCGGCGAGCTGTATGTGGGGCAGGCGGGTCTGGCCCGTGGTTACCTGAACCGCGCAGGCTTGACCGCCACGCGCTTTGTACCGAACCCGTTCGAAGCGCAGGGCGGGCGCTTGTATCGCACCGGCGACCTGGCGCGTTACTGCGCCGATGGCTCCATCGAGTACATCGGGCGTATCGATCATCAGGTGAAAATTCGCGGCTTCCGTATCGAACTGGGTGAAATCGAAGCGCGTTTGCGTGACAGTGCTGACGTCCGTGAGGCTGTGGTGTTGGCCATCGACGGGCTGAGCGGTCAGCAACTGGTGGCGTGGATCGTGCCGCAGGTCTTCGAGACTGGCGGGCAAGCCGGGCTTAGAGAGCAGATCAAGGAAGAACTCAAAGCCACGTTGCCGGACTACATGGTGCCTGCGCATCTGCTGTTTATCGAACGTATGCCGTTGACCGTCAACGGCAAGCTCGATCGCAAGGCGCTGCCAAAACCCGACGCCAGCCTCGCCCAACAACACTACGTGGCGCCGCATAGCGAACTGGAACAAAGGCTCGTCACGATCTGGCAGGACGTGCTGCGCCTGGAGCGTGTGGGTCTTACCGACAACTTCTTCGAGCTGGGTGGCGACTCGATTGTGTCGATTCAGTTGGTGAGTCGGGCGCGTCAGGAGGGGATTCGTTTCACGCCCAAAGACCTGTTCGAGTGTCAGACCGTTCAGGCTCTCGCGCAAACGGCGCGGTTGGAGGATGACGCTCCAAGCCTGGATCAGGGGCCAGTGACTGGTGAAATGCCACTGGTGCCAGTCCAGCAATGGTTCTTTGAACAGGATATCCCTGCTCGTCAGCACTGGAACCAGTCAGTGCTACTGGCCCCGCGTCAGGCGCTGGATGCTGATGTGCTGGACACTGCTCTGGTTGCGTTGGTCAATCATCATGACGCCTTGCGCCTGACGTTTGCTCCGTCCATCGAGGGCGACATCGGCTCCTTTGGTGCTGTCATCGACGGTCATGCGACGCAAATGCTGTGGGCAGAGCAGGTGGGTGATCCTGCGCAGTTACCGCTCCTTTTCGATAAAGCCCAGCGCAGCCTTGATTTGCACAATGGCCCGCTGTTGCGTGCAGTGCTGGCTGACTTGCCTGATGGCGAACAGCGCCTGCTGCTGGTTATTCATCACCTGGTGGTGGATGGCGTGTCCTGGCGGATTCTCTTCGAGGACCTGCAACGCCTGTACAACCTCGCCCTTGAGGGTGCGCCAGTGCAACTGCCTATGCGCACCAGCAGCCTCAAGCGCTGGGCTGAGCGCCTGCAGGAACATGCATCGACGGACGCGATGCAGCAACAGATCAGCTATTGGCAAACGCAGTTGCAAGGTGTTCCGGAGGGTCTCCCTGATGTCCGTCGTCAAGACGCGCAGCAGGTTCGTCATGCCGCCACTGTGCACTGTCATCTCGACCAGGTAACGACCCGCCACCTGTTGCAACAGGCTCCAGCGGCCTACCGCACTCAGGTCAATGATCTTTTGCTGACGGCGCTGGCGCGGGTAATTGCGCGTTGGACCGGACATGCCGATGTGCTGATCCAGCTGGAAGGGCATGGCCGTGAAGATCTGTTCGACGACATTGACCTGACCCGCACCGTGGGTTGGTTTACCAGTCTGTTTGCCGTGAAGCTGACCGCGCATGCGCAGTTGCCAGCCTCCATCAAGAACATCAAGGAGCAGCTGCGTGCGGTGCCGCAACGTGGGCTGGGGCTGGGCGTGTTGCGTTATCTGGGCGATGCGCAGACCCGTCAGGCCCTGCAAGGTGTTGCGACGCCAAGAATCACTTTCAACTACCTCGGCCAGTTCGACGGCAGCTTTGACGACAGTGACAGCCTGTTCAGGCCGGTCTCGGAAAACAAAGGGATCGAGCGCGATGAGTCGGCTCCGCTGGATAACTGGCTGACCATCAACGGGCAGGTCTACAACGACACCCTTGAACTGGGCTGGACCTTCAGCGAGCAGATGTTCGATACAGGCTTGATTCAGGGTCTGGCCGACGAGTTCTGCGTAGAACTGCGCGCGGTAGTCGAGCATTGTGTGGTTCGACCGGTTCAGGCTTTTACCCCCAGCGACTTCCCGCTGACACGCCTGACGCAGGCTCAGCTGGATTCCTTGCCTGTCCCACTGGCGGCGGTCGAGGATATCTATCCACTCTCGCCGATGCAGAGCGGGATGTTGTTCCATACCCTCGAAATGCCGGGCGAAGCGTTCTACATCAGCCAGGTCAACGTGGCTGTTGACGGGCTGGACGCACAGCGTTTTATCAGCGCGTGGAACACGGTTATCGGGCGGCATGAAATCCTGCGCACAGGCTTCTGGGCAGCAAGTGACCTGGCCGAACCGGTGCAGATTGTTTATCGCAACGCTCAGTTGCCAGTACGACAGCTGGATTGGCGCGACCGCAGTCACCTCGAAACCGATCTGCAAGCGCTGGCCACCGAAGACTGCGAGCAGGGCTTTGATCTGCTCAACGCGCCATTGATCCGCCTGACACTGGTTCATCTGGCGGAGCAGCGTTACCAGTTGATCTGGACCAGCCACCATATCCTCATGGATGGCTGGTCCAGCTCACGTCTGCTCGGCGAGGTCTTTCAGTGCTACGCCGGACAGGCGTCAGGGCCACGTATCGGGCGCTATCGCGATTACATCGCGTGGCTACAGGCCCAGCCTGCAAAGGTTCTGGAAACATTCTGGCAGTCCCACGTCCAGGCGCTGGAAGGGCCGACGCAACTGGCGACTGCGGTTTATCCACGGCCGGATGCAACGCTTAGTGGCCACGCTGCGCATTACCTGCGTTGGGACAAGGCAGCGACCGACCATTTGCGTGAGCGGGCGCAGGCCCTGCGTGTGACACCGAACACCTTGGTTCAGGGCGCCTGGCTGTTGCTGTTGCAGCGCTTTACCGGGCAGGCGTCGGTGTGTTTTGGCGCCACGGTCGCCGGACGTCCGGCTGCGGTGAGCGGTTGCAATGAAATGCTTGGGCTGTTCATCAACACCTTGCCCATCGTTCAGGCGCCTGAGCCACAGCAGCGGGTAGATCAATGGCTGGCGCAACTGCAAGCGTTCAACCTTGAAGTGCGTGACCATGAGCATGCATCGCTGGCCGATGTGCAGCGCTGGTCGGGCCATGGTGGCCGACCTTTGTTCGACAGCATCGTTGTGTTCGAGAACTTCCCGGTGGATGAGCGTCTGCGCGACACCGACAGCCATCAACTGAAGTTTGGCGAGTTGAGCACCCGTGATGTGACCAACTATGCGATGGACCTGGCGGTAGAACTGGCGCAAACCCTGCAGATCGAGTTTCTGTACTTGCGCAACAGCTTCACCGATGAAGGCGCTGCGCAGGTCATGACCTGTTTCGAGACCCTGCTGAACGCCTTGCTGGAACAACCGCACGCGACCCTTGGCAGCCTGTGCATGATGGACGCTGAAGATGCTTTGATCCGTCAGGAGGAGGGTGGCTCGAAGCAGGCAGACAGCGATTCACTGCCTGCACTGATTGCCCGTCACGCGCAGGTTGATCCGCACGCGATGGCCGTGGTCTGTGGTGATGAGGTGCTGACGCGCGAGCAACTCGAACAGCGGGCCAACCAGCTTGCTTACGCGCTGCATGGCTTGGGCGTGGGGCCGCAGTCGGTGATCGGCGTCGGTCTGGAGCGCTCCGTTCAGAGCATTATTGCGCTGTATGCAGCGCTGAAGGTGGGCGCCGCTTACGTGCCGATGGACATCGATTACCCGCGTGATCGCCTGGAATGGATCATCGAAGATTCGGGTATGCAGGTATTGCTCAGCCACAGCTCGTTGAGCGACCGCTTACCGTGTCCGCCCTCTGTCACCCGGGTGAATATTGATGAGTTGGGCAGCGTGGCGTCACCGGTTGATTTCCCGGCGAGATCCGTTAGTGAGCAAGCACTGGCTTATTTGATCTACACCTCTGGCTCAACCGGCAAACCCAAGGGCGTCGCTGTAGCGCGCGGTCCATTGCGCCAGCATTGTCAGGCGATAGCCGAACGCTATGAAATGGATGTCGATACCCGTGAGTTACTGTTCATGTCCTTCGCCTTCGACGGCGCTCAGGAGCGCTGGTTGTCGACGTTGATCAGTGGTGGTCGACTGGTGGTCCGGGACAATACGTTATGGACGCCAGAGCAGACGTTTGATGCGTTGCATGCTCATGCGATCACCATCGCCTGTTTCCCGCCTGCCTATCTTCAGCAACTGGCGGAACATGCTCAGGCACACGGTAATCCGCCTCCGGTAAGGATCTATTGCTTTGGCGGCGATGCAGTGGCTGATGCAAGTTTTGAACTGGTCAAGACTGCGCTCAAGCCACGCTATATCACCAACGGCTACGGCCCGACTGAAACCGTGGTGACGCCGTTGCTCTGGAAGGCTGACGTCGATGCCCGCTGCGAAGCGGCTTATGCACCGATCGGTACCGGCGTCGGGCAGCGCTCGCTGTATGTGCTGGATGCGCAACTCAATCGCGTGCCGACCGGTGTCGCGGGTGAACTGTACATCGGCGGCGAGGAGCTTGCGCGCGGCTATCACCGTCGTCCGGGATTGACTGCCGAGCGCTTTGTAGCGGATCCGTTCAGCCAGACGGGCGGGCGGATGTACCGCAGCGGCGACCTGGTGCGGCAACGAGCTGACGGGGTGTTTGATTACCTTGGACGACTGGATAACCAGGTCAAGATCCGCGGTTTCAGGATCGAGCTCGGTGAGATCGAAGCCTGCTTGCGTGAGTCGCCTCTGGTACGCGACGCCGTGGTCATCGCCCGTGACAGTGCGGGCGGCAAGCAACTGGTAGGTTATGTGGTCGCCTCGTCGCAAACCGGGCTGGCCGAGCAACTGCGCGCCCGGCTGCAAGAGCGTCTGCCTGACTACATGGTGCCAGCGCAGTTGATGCTGCTGGATCGACTGCCCTTGAACCCTAACGGCAAGGTGGATCGTCTTGCCTTGCCTGAACCGGACTTCAAGGGCGGTCAATATGTGGCTCCCCGCAATGCGCTGGAGAGGCATTTGGCGAAAGTCTGGCAGCAAGTGCTTGAGGTCCCTCAGGTTGGCATCACGGATAACTTCTTCGAGCTCGGCGGCGATTCGCTCCGGACCCTCAAAGTCTTGAGCAAAGTCAGGGCATTGCAGTTGCCGGATTTCGAGCTGAAATTGCGCGACATGATGAGCAAGCCGACCATTGCCGAATTGTCTGGCTACCAGGCTCAGACCGAACTGGATCCTGTCCTGTTATTGAATGCTCCGTCCCCAGGCGTGCCTGCTCTGTTCTGCATGCACGCCGGTTACGGGACAGTCTTTGACTATGAGCCCCTGGCCCGTCGTCTGGATGGCGAGTGCAGTGTTTACGGTGTGCAATGTCGCATGTTGCTCGACCGCGACTGGCAGGACGCTTCGTTGCAATCCATGGCCATTGATTATGCCCAGTACATTCGCCAGAAACAGGCCGAGGGTCCCTATAACCTGGCGGGCTGGTCACTGGGCGGTGCGTTGGCCGTACTGGTGGCTCAGGAGCTTGAGAGTCAGGGGCAAACGGTCAGCTTTGTGGGTTTGATCGACAGCTTTATTCCAGGCGCTGAAAGCGGGTCGTCGATTGACGGGCAACACGAGTGGACAAGTTTCCTGACCTCGGTTCTGGGTCAGGCACCTGCGCAAACTCTGCCTGTTCCCGACAAGCCCGGTAGAGAACAGCTCGCGGCGATCATTCAGCAGGCGCGGAGCGAGTGTGCCAGTCCAGACGGTTCCAGTGCCTACGCGGCCTTTGATGCAGATGATCTGGCGCAGACCTTTCTGGTCGGCATGCACCTTGCCGTACTGGCAGGGCAAGCTGAGCCGTTGCCGCCGGTTGCCTCGACGGTTCACTGCTGGTGGGCTGAGACTACGGATGAGCAACTGCGCGCTTCATTCGAACGAACCCTGACTGATCAGGGGCAAAGTACCTCGGTGGCCGCAGACCATAACGGCATCGTGAGTCACGGGTATTTCCTGCAGACCTTCCTGAAAACACTGGAGCCGGTGCCGCAGATGGAGACATAACGAGCGCCAATACCTCAATCACGCTTTATCGAAAGGACAGCCCTGCCAGCCAGGGCTTTGTCGATGCCTCATCTGTAATCAAAGGATTTTCCATGCCAGTACATCCCGATCTAGCAGCCTTTCTCGAAATGGCGGAATTCGGCCGTTTGAGTGGCAGCAGCAAGGCGCTGCATGAGCTGACGGCGGTTGAAGCCCGTGAGACGTTTGAACTCACCTCCGAATTGTTCCAGAGCCCTGTACCTGAGGGCGTAAAGGTCCAGGCGCTGCGACTGCCTGCACGAAATGGTCGCACGCTCTCGGCGCGGCTATACCGTAAGCCTTGCGGTGACCCGAACGGGCAACCGGTGTTGCTGTTTTTTCACGGCGGCGGTTATGTCGTGGGGAGCTTGCAGACTCACGATTCAGTTTGTGCGCAATTGGCGGCGGCATCCGGTTGGGCAGTGCTGGCAGCAGACTATCGGTTGGCGCCGGAGCATCCTTTCCCGGCTGCATTCGAAGACGCGGAAGATGCCGTGAATGCGATCCCGGCGCTGGCCAGCGACTTTGCCTTGAATACCGCACGAGTGGTTTTTGCGGGGGACAGCGTGGGCGCCAGCCTGGCCGCATCGTTGGCTATTCAGGCTGCGAACACGCAGAGTCCTTTAACGGTTAAACCCGTCGCACAACTGCTGTTTTATCCCGTGACTGACATGAGTCGCGAGCAGCAATCACATCGCACGTTCGCCGAGGGGTATTTGCTGGAAAGCCTGACCTTGCAATGGTTCTATCGGCAGTACTGCCCTGATCCGGCGAGTCGCCTGGACTGGCGTGCCTCACCGTTGCTGGCAAGGGATATCGCAGATGTCGCTCCCGCGTATGTGAGCCTGGCGGAGTTCGATCCGTTGTATGACGAAGGCGTGTTGTTTGCCGAGCACCTCAAGGAGCATGGCGTGCCGGTGCACCTGGAGACGGAGCACGGGCTGACCCATGACTTTCTGCGGATGACAGACATGGTTGCCACGGTGCCTGAAATTTATCATCGGGTGGGGGCGTGGCTGCAGCTTCAGCACTGAAGGTAAGGTCGTAAGCGATACGGCAGTTGAGGCAATAAAAAACCTGGCGCGGTGACCCGGCCAGGTTTTTTATTGCGTGTCAGCTTTGCTTAGAAGCGGTACTTGGTCGTCACCATCACGTTACGCGGATCACCGTAGTAACCGCCAAGGAAGGTTTCATCCAGAGAGCTCAGGTACTTCTTGTCGAACAGGTTGTTGACGTTGACCAGCGTGGACAGGTTGTCGGTGAATTCGTAGCGTGCCATCAGGTTGAATACCGCGAAGTCATCCTGCTTGGCCTTGACTGTGGTAGTGCCACCCAACCCAAAGGGAGTGGCGGTGAAGTGCATACCGCTCTGCCAATTCACGCCACCGCCAACAGTCAGGTGGTCCAGTTCGCCAGGCATGCGATAGGTGGTCCAGAACTTCGCCAGTTCGGCAGGGGCGACGGTGTTGATCCGGTCGCCGTCTGCATTCTTGGTCACAGCGTGAGTGTAACTGGCAGCGACTTTCCAGCCAGGCAGAATTTCACCGTTGATCTCAGCATCAAAGCCTCGCGTCTTGGCTCCTTTTACCGGTACATAGGCTCGTTCGTTCACCGTGCCAACTACAAACTGGCCAGGATCCAGTTGGGCCAGATTGTCCTGTTTGGTCAGGAATACGTCGAAGCTGGTAGTGACCTTGCCATCGAGAAATTCGCTTTTAAGACCGAGCTCATAAGCGTCGCCAGTGCGTGGGTCCAAAGGCTTGCCGCTACGGTCGCGCGAGCTTTGAGGACGGAAGATACTGGTGTAGCTGGCATAGACCGAGTGTTGGTCGGTCAGGTCATAGACGATACCGGCATACGGCGTAACCTCTCCAGTTTCCTGGTAGTTGGAGTTCGTGTTCCGGCTAGTACTGGCAGCAGCACGGTAATGGACGTAGCTGTCATATTTGTAGTCACTGGTTCGCGCGCCGAGAATGACTGAAAGGTCATCAGTCGGCCTCAGGCGCACAGCCGCGTAGCTACCCAACTGGCGAATAGTGGTGTCGTTGTCGAACAGAATCTGACCATTGCCTTGAGGCTCAGGCGTGTAATTGTCCCAAGAGTAGTAGTTGATAGTACGACCTTCGACGGTCTCACCTGCGTTAGGGTCATTGTGGTCTTCGTACTTGGTGTAGGTCAGACCGACTACCAGTTCGTGCTCGCGCCCGAACAACTGGAATGGGCCTTTTGCATTGACATCCAGGCCTGTCTGCTTTTGCCAGCCAGTCGATGAGCCGCCATAGAGCTGCACACCTTCACCCGTGGTTTCATTCAGAAAGCCCCAGCTCGCGGACGCCAGCTTTGAGTCACGCTTGCTGTACATCTGATTGACCGAAGCTTTTAGCGACCAGTCGTTGGCCAGTTGTTGTTCCAGCGAGTAAAACACGTTGAGTGTGTCTTGCTGGCGGCTACTCCAGCGTGATGCCGGGTTGGTCGAGCGGGAAAAGTCAGTTTGACTGCCAGTCCTGGTGAACAGCGGGAAGCTGGCAAATGAAACTCCACGCGGGTCCTGTTTCTGATAGTCGTAACCGGCGGTCAGCAGCAAGCTGTCGGTGAGGTCGGCTTCGATGATTCCGTAGTAAACCTGTTTTTCGGTCTGGTAGTGATCGACGAAGCTGTTGCCCTGCTGATAGGCATTGACCATGCGCCCACGAATGTTGCCGGTTGGAGTCAACGGACCGGAGACGTCCATCTCGGTACGGTATTGATCCCATGAGCCCAGCCCCGCGCTGACATAGCCCTGGAAGTGGTCAGTGGGGCGCTTGCGCACCAGGTTGATCGTACCCGACGGATCACCGGCTCCGGTCAGCAGGCCGGTGGCGCCGCGTAGTACTTCGATGCGGTCGTAAATTGCCATGTCCGACAGGCTTTGCGGTGTCGCACTGGTAGAGACCACCAGCGTGGTGGGCACACCATCGTATTGGTAGCTGTCGATGCCATAGCCGCGGGAAAAGATGTTGACCCGCTCTGAGTCCAGGGGCTGCAAGGAAATGCCCGGTGTCTGCTCCAGCACTTTGGCGAGGCTGTTCAGGTTCTGGTCATCCAGCCGCTGGCGGGTGATAACGCTAACGGTCTGCGGTGTTTCGCGCAACGACAAGTTCAGGCGGGTCGCGGTATTGGTCGCCCCCGTTGTGTACGACCCGGTACCCTCGGTGGTCATGCCCAGGCCTTTGCCGTCGATGTTGGTTGCCCCCAACTCCATCGATCCTGCAGTGCCGCGGCCTGTCACGGTCAAGGTATTGCCTTGCAGGCTATACGCCAGACCGGTGCCTTTAAGCAGAACGCCAATAGCGTCCTTGGGCTCGTAGCGACCGCGCAATGCCGTACTGTTCAGGCTTTGCGTGTCATCAGGGCTGTACAGCAGTTGCACATTGGCTTGCTGCCCGAACGTCTGTAGTGCCGAAGCCAGTGGCTGCGCAGGAATATTGAAATCGATTTCCTGGGCACTGACCTGAGCCGACAAGGGAGCGATCATGGCCACGCCGATTGCCGCGCCCAACACGCGTGGCTGGAACAGACGGCGCAGAGTAATGGCCCGGGTGAGGGGCGAGAGGCTGTGTAGTGCTGGCATCGTTGGCTCTAGCTCTTGAAGTTGCGTTGTAAACGGGAATTATTTGTATTGGCGACTATGAGACGTTGTACCCGAAAAAAACCGGAAAAGTTTTTCCGGTTTTTTTAACGCGTGCTCAGCAGGGCTCATGCCACCACTGATTGCGCTTCGGCAACAACGTTGCCCGCCCGCATGCGCACGATCTGGTCGGCGACGTCGAAGTACCGGTCATCGTGGGAAATAACGATGATGGTCTTGCCCAGGCGTTTAAGGTCCGGCAGCAACTCGGTGTAGAAAATACGCCGGAACGTCGGGTCCTGGTCGGCGGCCCATTCGTCGAATACCAATACCGGACGCTCTTCCAGCCATGCGCTGACCAACGCCAGACGCTTGCGCTGCCCCGTGGACAGGTCGGTGGTGGTGAACGCGCCGTCGCGCACGCTGACTTTGTGGTCGATCTCAAGGCGCTTGAGGTAGCGGGTGGCATCCTCCGGAATCTGTTTGTCACCCTGAATCACGTCATCGAACAAGTAGTAGTCAGCAAAGATCGTCGTGAACAGCTGCCGGTAATCGTCACGAGTCTCTGCGTTGACTGCCTGCCCATTGAGCGAGATTTCTCCGGTCTGCGGCGCATACAAACCCAGCAGAAGTTTGATCAGTGTGGTCTTGCCGCAACCGTTCTCGCCCACAATAAAAGTGATGTCGCCTTCATTGATGCGCAGGTTGACCGGGCCCAGTTGAAAGGGCTGGCTGCCTTCCACCGGCGGGAAACTGTAGCTGACGTTGTTGAGTTCCAGGCTGTGCACTGCGGTGGTTGCACTGCCCTGATCGCTGAGCAGCAGATGCGGCTCCGGTGAAGAAAACTGTCGGGACAGCTCTGCGATGCGCCGAAAAGCGATTTGCGCCCGGCTGATAATCGGCAGTGTGCCAATCAGATGTTCAAGCGGGCCTTTCATGTACAGCAGCACCAGTACAAAACCGCTCATGACCGCCTTGTCACCACTTGGCCAGAACGATTGAAGCGCTAGTGCCAGACCGATCACCACGAAAAACAGCATCGAGCCGAAGGACTTGGCGATGACGAAGGTGTTGATCGAGCGAATTTGTGTGTCGCGGATGTGCGCGGAGGTTTCCTGTATGCCACGGATGAACATGCGATGGCGGCGCGGGCGATGGATACGCAGTTCTTTGGCGCCTTCGGCAATGGCGTTGTAGTGCCGCTGCAGTTCGTCTTCACCGGCACGTGCCGTTTCAAAACCGGCAATGCCTCTGCTGCGTGCGATGAACTGCACCACGGTGCCGATCACGATCGCTACCAGCATGATCAGAAACATTGGCCAGGACAGCATTGCCAGATAGCCCAGGCAGCCCAGGGTCACAGAGAACGAGATAGCCAGTGGGGCAAAGGCGAAAGCGAAATCGCTGATGGTATCGACGTCATGGGTCAGCACCGGGATCAGTCGGTGGCTGCGATAACGCTCGATCTGGTCGATGGGCGCCGAAAGTACTTTTTCGCCCAGTTCTTTGCGCAGGGTGGCGATGATGTGCTGCCCGACGTAGTTGGTGCCCATGTCGGAGCAAATCGAGCTGAACAAGGCCAGCAGGCAAAGCCCGGCAAAACCGAGGACCACGCCTTGGGTCAAGCCCGCGTCGGAGTGCAAGGCATTGTTGATGGTCGCCAGCAGTGCGGTCACGGACAGGCCGCCGATGATACCCAGTGCGGTGGAGAGCGTTACCAGTGGCCAGAAAGGTTTGAGCAGGCCGAACAGTTCGCGCAAGGCGCTGCGAGGTTGGCTGGACATTGAGGTCTCCGCATCGGATGGGTAAAGGAGGGGGCGACACGCGTTTGCGGCGTGTCGCCAACTACCCATAGAACGAGCGGATGGCGTTGCAATTTAGCGAGAACTGTTGTGTGGTTGGAGATTGCCCCGAGTCTCTGTCACCACGCTGTCGCGCAGCAAACGGGGATCCTGTAGGAGTGAGCTTGCTCGCGATTCGATTTTTCCTTCGATAAATCATCGCCGGACCTGGCGCTATCGCGAGCAAGTTCACTCCTACAGAAATGCATCTCAAGCCCGGTCTTCAAAACTCCTCGACAACATGGAACCCGAGGAAATCACCTCTCACATCCGGATGACGATCGTTGCGATTACCTGAACGAGAGAAGATCGGTGCTTCGCCCCAGTCATTACCGCGCATCTGCCGCGTGATGCAGCCCGGCTCGTCCCATACGCTGCCGTCAGTGGGTGCGCCGTTGTAGTTGCCGTGCCAGCAATCGGCAGTCCACTCATAAATATTCCCGTGCATGTCATACACCCCGAAAGCATTCGGCGGGTAACTGCCTACCGGCGCGGTGTAGGTGTAGCCGTCCTTGGGGCCGTAAGTGTTGGCGTTGCGACTGATCTGATAATCGCCACCCGGATCCATCTCAAACGGGAACGGCCCGGTGCTGCCTGCTCTGGCGGCATACTCGCGCTCTGCCTCGGAAATCATGCGGTAATGCTTGCCGGTTTTTTTCGACAGCCAGGCCGCGTAGTCCTGCACGTCAAACCAGCTGACACACACGGCTGGCTGGCGAGGCCCCTGCTTGTAACGAGGCTTGCTGGCCACGCATTCACGCCCCGGACGAGTGTCACCGTTGGCAATTTTCACCCCGGTTTCGCGAATGTAAGCATCCAGCTCGCCCGCCGTGATATGAAAGCGGCTTATCGCAAACGGCTTGGCGAAGGTCACAGTGTGTTGCGGGCCTTCGTCATCCTGACGGCCGACTTCATCCTGCGGCGTGCCCATGAGGAAGCTGCCAGCAGGCAGCACGACCATTTCCGGGCAAATCTTTTCGCAGCCACGGTAGACGGTGCCAGGAGCGGAAATCGTGGGGGAGGCGGGTGCGGCCTGAATGGCCGAGGCCAATCCGCACAGCAGCAGGCCTGCAGGTAAATGACGAAAGGTGATTCGAAACATGTGAAGTTCTCGCTCGTATACAGAAGGCTTGGTCATAGCTGTCTGGCCAGCACCGTCATGGCCCGGTCGACTTCCTGCTCGGTGTTGAGCAAGCCGGGCGCCATGCGCACCACAGGGCCGACGTCTCGACTCACAGCGTCGACGATGATCCGGTTTGCGGTCAGCTCGGAAGCAACCTTGTCGGTGTTCTTGCCCTTGACCCTGAAGAAGGTGAACCCCGCCGAGTAATCCGGGCTCAGCGGCGTGACCAGTTCTACATTGCGGTGCTCCAGCAACCTTTGTTTGAGGTAGCTGTTGAGCTCATGAATACGTGATTGCACAGCGGCCTTACCCAGTTGCAGGTGCAGCTCGAATGCTTTCCCCAACGCCCAGCGATGTTCGAAGGCATGAAAGCCACCCGGGGTCATGATGGTGGCGAAATCCTGTTCTTCGGAGAACGTGGCGATCGTCGGGATCAGGTTGTCCATACGGGTCGATGCCGCGCAGATAATGCCTGTGCCGCGCGGGCCGAACATCCATTTATGAGTGCCCGCAATGAAGTAGTCACATGCCAGATCACTGAACTGAATGTCTTCAACGCCGAAGCCGTGTACGCCGTCCACCACGTAGATGATCCGGTCTGATTCGTCGCGCTGACGGTTGATCTCCCGGACCAGTTTGCCAATTTCACCAATGGGCAGCTTCACGCCGCTGCCGGACTGAACCCAGGTCATGCCCAGCACGCGAGTGTTGGGCTGGATGCTTTTCGATAACACCCCCAGCACCTCGTCGGTGGACACCGTGTGAGGATCCTTGAAGAGGCGTACCGCCCGAACCTGGGTACCTTCGCGTTCGGTGCGAAATCGCAGGCTGCGCCGGGTGGAATAGTGCTCGTGCTCACTGACCAGAATCTCTTTGTCTGCAGCCACGCGCAGCCCGCCGTAGATCATCCCCAGGCCTTCAGTGGTGCTGCCGGTCAGGGCGATCTGCCGTGGGTTGACCTGCAGGTATCGAGCGGCCCACTCGCGGACTTCAGCTTCGCGCTTCCATTCCATCTGGCTTTCCCAATCGACCCATTTTGCGGGGTTGCGATTGATCTCGGCACGGTAGTGATCAATGGCGTCCTGAACCGGTTTGGGGTGTGAGGTCACCAGAAAATTTGAAAAGTGCGCGTAGTCCGGGTCCAGGTTGAACAATTGGCGCAAGGCGCCCCACTTGTCAGAAGCCTGTGCCGGGACGGCGTTGGCGGCAGTGGCGTTCGGCACCAGCGATCCCGCCAGTGGCAAGCTGGCAGCCAGCACACCGGCCTGCTTGAGGAAGGTACGGCGATCGGACATGACTGAACTCAATGCGGATTCGATGGAGAGGTGGATGCCACGGGGCGGGCCGCGTCCTGCGTCTGTTGCCAGGCCCGCAGGAAGTTGCCGCCCCACAGTTTGGCAATGTCGGTTTCCGAGTAACCGCGTTGCAGCAGCTCTGCGGTGACATTGCGGATTTCGCTGACGTCCTTCCAGCCTTTCACGCCGCCACCGTCGTTGAAGTCAGAGCTGATACCGACGTGATCGATACCGATCTTGCGCACCGTGTAATCGATAGCGTCCGCGAACTCTTTAAGGCCCGCTTTCGGCTCTTCTTCGAGGATCGCGTACAGCGCGCTGGCGTACTCACCGAAACGCTGCTCCGGCCACGCGGCGATGATCGGGTCGCCGGGCATCAGCGCCACGTTGAGGTTAGGCAGCGGCGGCAGGTCGAAGCGGGCGCGCAACGTGTTGAGCTTGTCCTGAGTCGGCTGGCTGAGTGGGCGCAAGTAGGCCGGGAACGCGACGATCTGCACTACGCCGCCACTTTTCTTGATCAGTTGCAGTTCGTGGTCGCTGAGGTTGCGAGTGATGTCGACCATGGCTCTGGGTGCTGAATGCGAGGCCACCATGGGGGTACGGCTGAGCTGGGCAACCTGCTCAAGCGCCTTGGTGGACATCTGCGAGACGTCGATGATGACGCCCAGGTCATTGAGACGCTTGACCGCCTGACGTCCCAGATCGGAAAGACCGCCAAGCGCGTCTGGCGAGTCGTTGAAGAAGGGCAGCGGTCGGGATGAATCAGCCCAGTCATTGTTGCCGACATAGCTGAAGCCGAACATGCGCATGCCGCGCGCCGTCCACCTATCCAGTTCATCGAGGTCGTGGCCCAATGGGTAGGCATTGAGCATGCTGATGAAAATGGCAAATTTGCCTTCACCGTGCAGGCGTCGGAAGTCATCCGGGGTGTACGCAATGGCGACCTGATTGGGGAAATCGCGCACGATGCCGGTAATGATCTTGTAGCGGATTTCCTGTTGTTTACGGGCTTCGTCGACGAAACCTGGCGTCGGGTGGTGGGGCGCATTCGGGCCGTTCCACATTTCCGGCCAGCCAAACACCGTCAGCGCCGCGCCTGACAATCGGCCTTTTGCGGCCTTTGCCAGGTCGAATTGGCGTCTGCCGTCTTTATCTGCTTCGTTGCCTTGCGTGCCGAAATCCATCGGTACCGTGATGTGGCTGTCGAACGACAGGATGCGATCCTGCAATTCAGTGGCCTGTTTCATGATCGCTCGCGGGTAATGAACACCGTCGTCGATGAAATATTTCCAGCCGGCAAAACCTGCGCCCGCGAGTATCGCGAGGCTCAGAGGCACGGCGATATACCAGGTCTTCTTCGAGCGTTTGATCGTCATTGCCGTCCCAGCATGGTTGGAGATTGGCTGTTTGCTGTTCGGATAACGATTCGCTTATCTCTAAATTTAGGCGTGGTGTTTGTGGCATGTGCCTGACGTGGAGCGCTGTTTCTGTTGGAGCGAGGCTTGCCCGCGAAGAACGATAACGCGGTGATTCTGATCTATCGAGTCGACTGGTTCGCGGGCAAGCCTCGCTCCAACAGTGGCCGGGGTTGCTACATAGCAGCGCGGTATTACCGATGACCACATCTCCCAGCCGAGTAAATTTCCCTCATGACACCTCGTTACTAGCTGGACAAGCCCGCTTCAGGGCTGACACAGGTAGGGCGATGACGATTTCTCGGCGCGGTTTCATGGCGGGGCTGGCATTGACCGGGGCGGCGGTCCCGGCGGTTTATTACGCCCATCGTGAGTGGACAAAGCCGGAGTTCCCCATCACCCCGGGTGAGGCCACGGTCGACCTGCCGGAAACGGCTGGGCAGCAATTGGCGGACAAGCTGCGCGGTGTCTGGCAAATCCGTTTCCTGGAGGGCGATGCAGGCATCGATGGCATGCCTCGTGAAGGGCTGGAGCTTTTTCTGGATATCGCCCAGCGCGGCCGTGGGCTGCGCGGTTATCTGGACACGGCGCAAAACCTGCGTAACAACAGTGTCCAGCCGCGCTATCAGGTGATCGGTGAACTGGTCGAGGCCGATGGCGGGAAATTGAGCTGGAGGATGACCCGCTCTGACTCCAGCTCCGGGGACCCCGAGTACGAGTGTCTGGTGGTGCTCGATGAGGTCTGGGCCGGGTTTGGTAATGCTGGCAGGGCAACGCTGAACGTTAAGTCGCTGCGTATGGATCAACCGTTGGCGCTGCCTGCGACGAACAAAGGTTTTGTCGCCCTGAAACAGCTGTTCCCCGAAGCGCGAGAACGCATCCCGCTGCATCCTGATTTGTTGGCCAGCCTGATCAATCCCGAGCATCGGCTGTTCCACCAGTTGTGGCATGCGTCGCGAGACAAGTGGCATAAATTGTCCGAGGACAAGCGCAATGCACTGCGTGGGCTGGGCTGGCAGCCCGGCCCGCGTGAACAGGAGCGTGATGCTCGTGGCGAGCGCAAGGATCGTAATGGTTCTGGCATCGATTTTTTCTTCATGCATCGACACATGCTGGGCGAGGCTCGCAAGTTTCAGGACTTGCCGTCATGGCGGCGTTTCCCGCTGACTCAGCCGGATGTAGAGCGGGACCGGGCGGGGTTTGCCGATTACTTTGATAATCATGATGGGACCTCCGTACCGCCGACCTGGCTGGCCGGTGATGATGCCGAATACACCCAGTGGGTCAGTGACATCAAGACGGCGGAGGTCTATCACAGCAATTTCGAAGTGTGGGAATCCCGTTATCGTGACCCGCGTTATTTGTCGAAACTGACCCTTGGGCAGTTTGGTTCCGAGATGGAGTTGGGGCTGCATGACTGGCTGCACATGCGTTGGGCCACGGTGCCAAGAGATCCATCCAACGGTGGGCCGGTCCCGATGGGCAGGGGGCAGGCGGATTTCGCCTCGCGGTGGTTCGAGGCGGAAAACGACTTCCTTGGCGATCCGTTTTCCTCGCATGTCAACCCGGTGTTCTGGCGTTTCCACGGCTGGATCGATGATCGTATTGAGGACTGGTTCAGGGCTCACGAGCGTTTTCATCCGGGCGTCGTGCAGCGCATGACGGTCAAAGGCGTGAACTGGTTTGCGCCGGGCCGCTACGTGGAAATTGCCGATCCCTGGCTGGGGCCGAGCACGCATGGGTGCAGTACCACGCCGGGGCTGTTGCCTGGCAAGACAGTGGAAATGGATCCCGAGGTCATGAAGCTCGCCCTGCGCATTACGTTTGGCGAAGACAAATCCATCGGCGACCTGCTACGCCGCGTCCCGCAGCGTCCGTGGTATGCGCGGCATCTCAAATTGCGGGCGTCGCTCTGATATCTTTGGTGCGTTCATCGTCGGAATGCCGCCCAGACCAAACATAAAATAACTATCTGAATTTAAATGATTTTTCTGTAGGAGCTACCGAAGGCTGCGAAGCCTTTTTCCTGAGATGCCGCGATCGCAGCCTTCGGCAGCTCCTACAGGTCTTGTGTTTACTGCGCGACGGGGCGCTTCCACGGGAATGGGTGTGCTTCTCACATCCTTTCAGCTTGCGCCTTCCACCCACCCCCTAGCGCTTTATAGAGCGCCACGCTGGCTTGCAGGCGCGACAGCCGCAACTGGACGTTGAGGTTTTGTGCTTCGTACAGCGTGCGCTGGGTCTGCAGCACGGTGAGCAGGTCTTCGGCACCGGCACGGTAGCGTGCTTCGGCGATATCGAAGGCGCGCTGGGCCTGACTCAGTTCCTCGTGCTGCCAGCGATGCTGTTGGTCCAGGCCGTCAATACTGTTCAGCGCTTTCTCCACATCGGCGAGAGCGCTGACAATTGTGCCGCGATAGTTCTCGAGTAACTCCTGTTGTTTCGCAACGTTCTTGTCTCGTTCTCCGCGCAAGCGGCCGTTGTTGAAGATCGGCGCCACGAGCCCGCTGGTCAGGTTGTAAAACGGGTTTTGCAGAATGTCGTGGGCCTTGTCGGCGCCCGAGCCCAGGGTGGCTGTCAGGGTGATTTTGGGCAGCATTGCCGCACGTGCTACCCGAACATCCGCCTGCGCTGCCGATAACCGCGCTTCGGCGGCGGCGATGTCGGGGCGTCGGCCGAGCAGTTCGCTGGGTAAACCTGCACCAATGTCGGGACTGGTCAGACTTTCGAAGTCGACGCCCAGTACGCGCAGGTTCTGCACGGGCTCTCCCAGTAGCGTCGCCAGGCTGATCAGCGCCTCTCGGGCTTGCTGCCTGAGCAGCGGCAGTTGGCGTTGCTGCGTTGCCACCAGGCTTTTCTGTTGAGCTAGCTCCAGTGCGGTAGCGGCCCCTGATTGAAAACGGGTCTGAACCAGTTGCAGAACTCGCTCGGCGTTGGTCAGGTTCAGTTCAGCGATGCCCGCCTGCGCCTGCAATGCCCGTGCTTGCAGGTAAGTGCTGGCAACACCGCTGAGCAAGGTCAACTCCACTGTCGAACGGTCGAATTCACTGGCGCGCAGGCTCATGCCCGCACTGTCGACTGACGCCTGTTTGCCACCCCAGAAATCCAGCTCATAACTGGCCACCAGCGAGGTTTCGAAATACTCGGCGTTACGGTCGTACCGGTCGACATCCAGCTGACGATAGCCGTCACCACTGATCAGGCTTTGCCGGTTATTGGTGAGGTTGCCGTTCAGCTCCGGTAGCAGAGGCGCTCCGGCGATTCGTGCTGATGCCTGCGCCTGCCGCACTCTGGCCATGGCTGCCGCGAGGTCATGGCTGCCCGCGCGAGCCTGACTGATCAGGGTGTCCAGTTCCGGGCTGTTGAAATGCTGCCACCACAGCCGGTTGTCTGCCGCATCGGTAAGGTGCCCGGCGTACTGCCAGGCGGCAGGAGAGGGGATTCCGCTGTCAGGCGGAGTGGGCTGCTGGCTGCATGCTGCCAGAGCCAGGCACACGGTCAGCAGACTCGGGACGGTTTTCATTGATCGCTCATTCACTGGTAAGGGCCGTCACCGGGTCGAGACGGGCAGCCTTGCGCGCTGGCATGAAGCCGAATACCACCCCGGTCACCAGCGCACAGGCGAAGGCACCCAGCACAGCGGGCAGGGAAAACGCTACTGCGACCTTGCTCAGCAGCAGCGCCCCGCCGACCAGCAATGCCAGGGCTATGCCCGTCAGCCCGCCGACGACCGAGAGCATCACGGCTTCGGTGAGAAATTGACGCAGGATGTCTCGCTGGCGAGCGCCGGTGGCCATACGAATGCCAATTTCCCGGGTTCGCTCGCGCACGGTCATCAGCATGATATTCATCACCCCGATACCGCCCACCAACAGTGAAATGGCCGCAATCGAGCCGAGCATCAGTGACAGGGTGTTCTGGGTGCGTGCCTCGGCCTGGATCATTGCTGCGTTGTTGGTCAGTTCGTAATCCCGTGTGCCGTTGTGCAACTTGAGCATGAGTTCATCGATGGCCTGTTCGGTTTCCTTGACCTTGCGTGCGTCAGCTGCAGCGATCACGACGTACTCCGGATCGCGATTGCCAAACAGCCGAACGCTGGCAGAGGAGTAGGGGATCATGACTCGCATGTCGCTGTCCTGCTCACCCGAGCTGGCGCCTTTGGCGACCAGTACCCCGATCACCTGGAAAGGCACGTTTTCGATCAGGATGTAGCGACCCAGTGGGTCGACCCCGGTAAAGAATTTCTCACGGACCTTTTCGCCGATCACCGCGACGGGGGCGGCGCTCGCTTCATCGGAATCGGTAAAGTAACTGCCCCGGACCACCGGCCAATTGAAAATGCCCGGAAACGAAGTATTACTGCCGCCGACGTAGACCCGCTGATCAACACTGCCAAAGCGTACGCTTGCCTTGCCACCGTTGACCGGCATGACCAGGGTGACCTGCGGCAGCGTAGCGAGTGCGGCGACGTCATCGAGGCTGATAATGCCGGGAGCAGCGCGAGGTGTGGCCGCAGTGCCGTTGAGGTAAATGATGTTCGAGCCGAACGCGCCCATTTGCGACATGACCTGTCGCTTGCTGCCTTCGCCGACCGCGAGCATGACCACCACCGATGCGACGCCGATGATGATCCCGAGCAGGGTCAGCGCGGTACGAAAGCGATTGATCCACATGATCCGCCATGCGGCCTGAATCGAATCGAGCAGTTCGCCTTTCCAGGCGCCGCTCGGGCTGCTGCCGTCGCTCAGGCGCTGACGCAGGTCCACTGCTTGCAAGGCTCCACTGGCTGCGGGCTGCTGCGAAAGGTCAGCCGATACGCTGTCGCTGATAATCAGGCCGTCGCGGATTTCAATGACGCGTTTGGCGCGCTCAGCCACCTCCCGATCATGGGTGATCAAAATAACCACGTGTCCCTGCTGCGCCAGTTCGTCCAGCAACAGCATGACTTCTGCACCGCTGTGGCTATCAAGAGCGCCGGTAGGTTCGTCGGCCAGAATGATGTGCCCGCCATTCATCAATGCCCGGGCAATCGACACACGTTGCTGCTGACCGCCGGACAGTTGATGCGGGCGGTTACCGGTGCGGCTGGCCAGGCCCAGCCGATCAAGCAGGGCTGCGGCACGTGCGTGACGTTCGGCTGCGGGAAGCCCGGCATAAATAGCCGGCATCTCGACGTTTTCCTGTGCGGAACTGGACGGGATCAGGTGATAGCCCTGGAATACGAAGCCGAACGCTTCGCGCCGCAGCCATGCCAGTTCGTCGCTGTTCAGTGACGCTACGGCCTGGCCAGCAAACAGATAGCCGCCTGAGGTCGGGCGATCGAGACAACCAAGGATGTTCATCAGCGTCGATTTGCCGGAACCCGAAGCGCCGACGATGGCCACAAACTCACCCGGGTGAATTGACAGATTGATACCGCGCAATACTTCGACAGTCGGCTTGTCGCCGCCACCGTAGGTTTTGCAGATGTCTTGCAGGTCAATCAGCGGCGTTTGCATTCAACCACCGTTGCCGGACACGGGGCCGATCAGCAGCCGCTCACCTTCCGCCAACCCGTCCAGCACCTGCACTCGCAACCGGTCACTGATGCCGGTGCGAACCTCCCTTGGCTGAATATCGCCATTGCGCGCAACCACCTGGACGGTCTGACGTTGCTGGCTATCGCGGTGCAACGCAGCAACCGGAACGGTCAGGATGTTTTGGGCGCGTTCGGCGACAAAAAATACCTGAGTGGTCATTTCCGCCATGAGTGCGTGATCAGGGTTTTCCACGTCGAGTAGCACGGTGTACAGCACTACACGGCCGCCGCTCTTACTGGCACTGGCCGGGCTGCCGCCGCCCTGACTGATTTGATCGAGGGGCTTGGGCGGAATCGGCAGAATTTGCCGAACCGTACTGTTCCAGCGCCTGCTGCCACCACTGAGTGTCGTGAACCAGGCCGTCATGCCCGGTTTGACGTGGCCGATATCCGCCTCGGAAACCTCCGCCCATACGGTCATCGGCGACAGCTTGGCGATGCGCAGAATCAGCGGGGTCTGTTGCTGAGCGTTGAGTGTCTGGCCAACCCTGGCATCCAGCGCCACCACCGTGCCGGACATCGGTGCATAAATTTTGGTGTAACCCAGCTCTGCTTCGTCACTGCGCAAGCTCGCCTGAGCCTGGGCGATCTGCGCCTTGAACATATCGATGCGCGCCTGAGTGGCGTGCAATTCCGCCTGAGCGGTCTGCACGTCCTCCTCGCGGGTAGCGCCGCCAGCGGCCAGGCTTTGCTGGCGGTGGTATTTCTGCCTTGCCAGTTCATGCTGGGCGCGCTGTTCCTGCAATTGCGCTTTGAGGTTGTCGATGGCGTAACGTCCGGCGTCGAGTCTGGCCGTCTGGGTGGAGGGATCAATCTCTACCAGCAGTTGGCCTTTCTGGACTTCGTCGCCGATTTCAACGTGGATGGTGCGAATCTGCCCGGAAGCCTGGGCACCCACGTCAACATAGCGGCGGGGCTGCAGTGTACCCAGCGCAGTGACGCTGCTTTCTATGTCTGCGCGGGTCACTGCCACGGTGGCCAGATTTTCCTGACCAACAGGCAACACCTGCCAGGCCGCCAGGGCAACGACAGGGATCAGGCATAGCGCTATTAACAGCGCGCGTCGGGTGCGTCGCAGAGGTTTCATGCAGGGTTCCGGCCAATGGGATCGGCCCGTCGTACCACGCTCGGTGCAAGGTGGATCCTGTCGCTAATGCCGACAGAAACGGGGAACTGCCCAATAGACGAGAAACCCGCGCAGGAAATTAAGGAGGGAGGTTGGCTAAAGCGTGTCTGTTACACATTATTGCTACAGCTTTTATACGCGTTGTTTTAAATCTAGATGAGAATTGTTATAAATTGCGCCTGCGTACAAAATGCCAGTACCGCTCGTCCCTCCCCGGGGCGCGATGATCATGCTCAAGGATCGGCTCCGCGACGATGCGGGCCAGAGGTGATGTTGGAAAACTACTATCGTGAACTCATGTCTTTTCTGAACGCCCGGCTGGGAAATCGCCAGGCGGCGGAGGACATCGTCCAGGATACTTACCTGCGCGTGCTCGAACGGTCGAGTTCCACGCCGATCGAGCAGCCAAGGGCATTTCTGTATCGCACCGCGTTGAACCTGGTTATCGACGGTCATCGGCGCAATGTGTTGCGCCAGACTGAGTCGCTGGAGGTGCTTGATCAGGAGGAGCGTTATTTCAGCCCGTCTCCTCAGGCGAGCATAGACACGGGGCAGCGCCTGGACATGGTGCAACGGGCGCTGGCCGAGTTGCCCGAGCTCTGTCGCGAGAGCTTTCTGCTGCGCAAGCTTGAAGGGCTGTCTCATCCGGAGATAGCCGAGCGTCTGGGGATTTCCCACAGTCTGGTCGAGAAGCATATTGTGAATGCGATGAAGCATTGTCGGGTGCGGATGAGGCAGTGGGAGGGGTGATTTCTGATGAGCGATCGCTACCTGTGAATCTTGTGTACATATCCGTTTCCGAGTTATGGCGGCTATTGGTTACGCCCTTACGGCGCCTTACTTTTGTCTGGGCCGGCTTCCGGATCTATCAAAAGTGAGGCGCTGTAAATGCGCAACCAATATTAGCCATTACCCTGAAAACGGATATGTACACAAAATGCACTAAACGCACCAAAAGAAGGTCAGGTCTCTGCAAGCCCGATTGCCCCTCAGACCTGAACCCCAACTGAACATCCCACGCTCTTGCCAAGAAAACCTTTGGATACCTGAACTTATCTGCATTTTCTGCCTCTCATGCCGGTAGCCATTGATCGCGGCACCCTGATAAGCTCGCGGCTTTACTCGTTTGCCCTATTGGCGCATGAACAAGGAATCAGAATGAAACAGCATCGGTTGGCAGCGGCGATTGCCCTGGTCGGTCTGGTACTCGCAGGTTGTGATAAGCAAGCCAGCACTGTTGAGCTGAAAACCCCGGCACAAAAAGCGTCCTATGGCATTGGTCTGAACATGGGCAAAAGCCTGGCTCAGGAAGGTATGGACGATCTGGACTCCAAAGCCGTAGCACTGGGCATCGAAGATGCCGTCGGCAAGAAAGACCAGAAACTGAAAGACGAAGAACTGGTTGAGGCATTCTCGGCGCTGCAGAAGCGTGCCGAAGAGCGTATGGCCAAAATGAGCGAAGAGTCGGCAGCTGCTGGCAAGAAATTCCTCGAAGAAAACGGCAAGAAAGAAGGTGTAGTCACCACCGCTTCAGGCCTGCAGTACCAAATCGTCAAGAAAGCCGATGGCCCGCAGCCTAAGCCAACTGACGTAGTGACTGTTCACTACGAAGGCAAGCTGACGGATGGCAAGGTATTCGACAGCTCCGTAGAGCGTGGCAGCCCAATTGATCTGCCAGTCAGTGGCGTGATTCCGGGTTGGGTTGAAGGCCTGCAACTGATGCACGTTGGCGAGAAGATCAAGCTCTTCATCCCGAGCGATCTGGCTTACGGCGCACAGAGCCCTAGCCCGACGATCCCTGCCAACTCGGTACTGGTATTCGATCTGGAACTGCTGGGTATCAAGGACCCTGCAGCTGCAGGCGCACCTGATGCTGACGAAGAACCGGCTGCTCCCGCTTCCAAATAAGCGACGCACCGGCTTCAACACAACGCCCCGTTTCGACGGGGCGTTGTCGTTTCTGGTCGAACGGATCCAGATATGCGTAGTCGGAGTAACATGGCACGCGTCAAGGCACCAGAGCGTTGTCGGACGATCCAACACTTTTGTGACAGCGGCTGTGGGTAACTTCTGATCAGCCTCAAGTCAACGATTTTTATGGCTTTTTTTATGTGACTAAAAAACGCCCGATTTGACTGCGGACCAAGTAAAACGCGGCTTGTGGCCTCAAAAAGAGGCTCTGTTCACAAGGTTATCCACAAGTTGTGTGGATAACCTTTTTGAGTATCAGGCACCCCCTTTTGTAGGATGGGTGTTTATCGGCAACGGACGACACTCAATGGGAGTGGATATGAAGGCACCCTGGAATTTGCTCCGGTACTTACCCATGGCGCGGAGGCTGATTGCTGCCGGCCGCTTGCCAGGCCTGTTATTTGCGGTGGCGCGCAAAGGCTCGGCCGAAGGCAGTCGTCTGGGTAAGATAAAAGACGATTTGCGCTTGCTGCAGGCGTTGTGCCTGGCGTACTGGAGAGGTGAGTATCGAGCAATCAGTCCCAAGGCGATCCTGTCGATCGTGGCGGGGTTAATGTACTTCCTCAGCCCGCTGGACGCCGTGCCTGACTGGATCCCGGGGATCGGCATGCTTGACGATATTGCCGTGCTGGCATGGGTCATGAAGAGTCTGGATGCCGAGCTGGATGCTTTCCGCGCCTGGCGTGCGCGTCAGTCACCAGAAAAGTTGATTGTGGTCGAGCGTCTGCCGGCGACAGCAGCCTTGCTGGAGCAGGAAAAAGCCAGGGACTGACCGAGGGGGAGGCGGAACGAGATACCGGGAACGTATTCAGGTGGGCGGGGAGTTGCAGACCGCTGTTAAGATGCCAGCATCTGAATAAACTTACTCGATATGTGTAGTTGTTCTACATGGGGGTTGTATGGATCTGCAGGTCATTTCTCGTGATGGGGAGCCGGAGTACGCAGTTCTGCCTTGGGCTCAGTATCAGGCTTTACTGCAGGCAGCCGGTTTCTCCACCCCGTCGGGCGCTGAAACAGCGCCAGCATCGACAGTGAATGTCGCCGACGCTGCCGAGTTACCCGGGCTTGAGCAATTGGCTACGCTGCGTGCAGCGAAGGGGCTGGAAGTGGCGCAGTTGGCCCGAACCGTCGGTATCAGCCCGTCTTATCTGGACATGATCGAAAGCGGCGAGCGTAAACCGGATGCCGCTATTCTCCGTAGCCTCGCCTGGGAACTGGGCGTCATGGGCTGGAGGGGGGAGTCATGAGTGTGCGTATCAGCCGTCAGCACTGGGATGGGCTGTTGGCTGAACTGGATCAGGCTCGTAGACAACGTCATCTGTTGACCTATCGGGCATTGCTGGAGCGTTTGCAGTTGCCAAGCCCGGCCATGCAGACCCTGACCGCCGCGCTGGAACACTTGGCGGCTATCGACGCCAAGGCAGAGCAACCATTGCGCAGCTCGCTGGTGATCAGCCAGGGCGCGAGTCGTTTACCGCGTACCGGCTTTTTTGAATGCGTTGAGCGTTTGGGACGGTTTTCGGGACCGTCGGATGGTGTGGCTGCGGCGTCATGGCATGCATCGGAAGTGGTTCGGGTTTTTGAGTTCAGTTATCCCGAGTAGCGGCAGAGAATTTGTCAATCTGGAATGAAATCCTGGGTGGGAGTCGCCCTGGTGTCCCAGACCAAGCACCGCTCCCACATGGGATTGTGCTCATACCAGTAGCCCATCAGCCCACCTGAGCCAACCCTAACTCCCGCGTATCAATCACATGCACGCTCGCGCCCATGATGTCTTTGGCGTGGTGCTTGGCTTCCGAGGCGAGTTCGGCCAACTGGCTGGCGTCCAGGTCGGCGCATGATTCGGGATGCAGGTGAATCACGCCGATCGACAGCGACAGCAGGGGGAATTCCTGACGCTGTCCTTGTCGGTTGGAGGCAATGAAGCAACCTGCCTCAAGGTGCTCGGCGCGATAGAAGCGCCGACATTGATTCTGAAAGTCCTCCAGCAGCAGATTAAGGCGCTTCTGCCAGTCTTCAGAGCCGAGCACCATCAGGAAGTCGTCGCCGCCAATATGGCCGACGAAGTCCTGACTGGGGTCGATACGGTCATTCAGGCATTGCGCGAGACACAGTAAAACCTCGTCGCCCCGGCCGTAACCGTAGATGTCGTTGAAAGGCTTGAAACTGTCGATGTCCACATAACAGATCATCGATTCGCGCCCCTGTTGCAGCAAACGCGTCAGACACTGCTGGATCGGCACGTTGCCCGGTAGCAAGGTCAACGGGTTGGCGTAGCGGGCCTGCTGGATCTTCAGCTCGGTAATCAGCTTGAGGACATCGATCACCCGTCCCAGTCCCAGGTAATTGCCGTTAAGGGTGATGATGAAGTCTTCTTCGATGCGTTGACGGGCCCGACTGGTCAACAAACGACTGACTTTTTGCAGGGACTGGTTCAGTTCGACAGCGAGAAAATCATCGCTCATCAGGCGGCTGATCGGCTTGCGAGCGAACAATTCGGTGCCAAAGGGTTTGAGCAGCACCTCAGACAGCGAGTGCCGGTGCACGATACCGCACGGTCGGCCCTGGTCATCCACCACCGCCATGGAGTTCAACGCTGCCTGTTTGCGAAAGGCCTCCAGCACTGCTGCGGTCGGGGTGCTCTGCTCAACGGCGGGTTGTTCACTGAGCAGGGCGCTCAAATCGCTGCCTTCGTCTGCCAGGGTGGGCGTCGCCAGTGCGTCCAGCTTGGGTAGCAAGGTGCGTGCGTCGCGAGGCGGTTGTTCCTGTGGGCGACACAGCAGGTAGCCCTGCACCAGCTCCACACCCATTTCACTCAGTACCGCAAGTTCTTCCGGCAGTTCGATACCTTCGGCGATGACGGAGGCGCGTGAAGCTTTGGCCATTTGCAGCATAGAACCGACGAACTCGCGTTTGACGGCATCCTGGTGAATGCCGTCGATGAAATGGCGGTCGATCTTCACGTAGTCGGGGCGCAACTCTGACCATAAACGCAGGCTGGAATAACCGGCGCCCAGGTCGTCCATGGCGATGGAAAAACCCATGTCGCGATAGTGGTGCAGGGCGGTGTAAAGCAGCTCAAAGTCTTCTGTCGGCGTCTGCTCGGTCAGTTCGATCACGACCTTGCTGGGCGCGATGCTGTAGCGTTGCAACAACTCCAGTGTCCGGCCGGGCGGGTGTGCAGCCTCCAGCAAGGATTCGGGAGAGATATTGAGAAACAGCTTGCCCTCCAGCTTTTGCTCGCTGAACCGGCGACAGGCGCTTTCGCGGCACGCCATTTCCAGCTCGCTTAGCCGTCCGGCGTGGCGGGCTACGGCGAACAGGCTGACGGGGGAGTGCAGGATACTGTTGGACGGGCCACGGGTGAGTGCTTCATAACCCAGAATACGACGCTCCGTCAGCGACACGATTGGCTGGAACAGGCTGTGCAAATCACTTCGAGCAAGAATCGAGCTCAATGCGCTCAGCTGTTCTGTCATGGTCATGGCGATCTCGGTGGCAAGAAAAAGGGGGTTAAGCGCTGGTGCGCTTAACCCCCTTATTTCACGACAGATTCATGACTGTTTGATGACGATTGCTATCAATTAGCCAGTCCCCAGGATTCAATTCGAATTTCTTTACGAGGTCGCGCAGTGTCCTGACACTGCGCTGTCGCGCAACAAACATGGGACCTGTAGGAGTGACCGGGGTGGCGATCCACAATGCTCGCGATTCGGTCTGTCAGGCGATGAATATATTGCCTGTGCTGGAGCTATCGCGAGCAAGCTCACTCCTACAGAAGTTGCAAATTCCTGTAGGAGCTCACGAGCAACGCGAGGCAGCGATAGCGATTCGCCTGACACACCGTTATCGCGGGCGTCGTAACCTCCGTGCGCTCCTACAAGAGCCTCTTTACTTCTTGGCGACCGATGAACTCAAGCCCAGATAGTCGATCAGGATGCGACCAGTCTCGGACAGGTACGCGTCGTCTTCCGGCTTGGTCTTGTCGTCGTCCATCGGCAGAGCATCTTCGTCTTCTTTTTTCAGCTCTTTAAGCGGCTCTTCACCTTTGGCTTTACGACGGGCGTTTTCCAGCGCCAGTTGTTTGCCTTCGATAGCTGCGTGTTCGGCGCGACGGTCCACTTCGTTGAGACTGACGGTTTTCTCGTTCATCAACTGCTTGGCAAGCGCCAGGCGGTTTTCGATGAACACGAACTCTGCGTCTTTCGCTGAACGGGTTTCATGTCGCGTCTGGAGCTGAGCCAGGAATGGTTTGAACGGATCAATGGCCGGTTTGATCGCCGGTTTGATGCTGTCCCAAGGCATCGCCTCAGGCAGTGCGCTCTCGCCGATTTCCTTGGTATCGATGATCGACGGATAAGTAATGTCCGGTACGACGCCCTGATGCTGGGTGCTCTGCCCGGAAACCCGGTAGAACTTGGCCAGGGTCAGTTTCAGCTCACCATGGTTGAGGGGCTGAATGGTCTGCACGGTACCTTTGCCGAAGGTCTGGCCACCGATGATCAGCGCGCGGTGATAGTCCTGCATGGCGCCAGCGAAAATCTCTGAAGCCGAGGCAGACAGGCGGTTGACCAGCAAGGCCATCGGGCCTTTGTAGAACGCGCCGGTATCTTCATCTTCAAGCACATCGACCTTACCGTCGGCATTACGCACCAGCACGGTCGGGCCCTTGTCGATGAACAGACTGGTCAGCTCGGTCGCTTCCTGCAACGAGCCGCCACCGTTGTTGCGCAGATCCAGGACCACGCCGTCGACCTTCTCGGCCTGCAGCTCGGTCAGCAGTTTCTTCACGTCACGGGTGGTGCTCTTGTACTGCGGATCACCTGCGCGATAGGCCTTGAAGTCCAGATAGAACGCAGGGATGTCAATCACGCCAAGTTTGTAATCACGACCATCCTGTTTCAAATGCAGGATCGACTTCTTCGCAGCCTGCTCTTCCAGCTTCACCGCTTCGCGAGTGATGGCAACGATTTTGGTGGTCTGGTCGTTAGGTGCATTGCTGGCCGGAATGACTTCCAGACGCACAACAGAGCCTTTCGGACCGCGAATCAGTTTGACGACTTCATCGAGACGCCAGCCGATCACGTCGACCATCTCTTTGTCACCCTGAGCGACGGCGACGATCTTGTCGGCCGGTGCAACTTGCTTGGTTTTGGCGGCAGGGCCGGCCGGCACCAGGCGCACGATCTTCACGTTGTCATTGTCGCTCTGCAACACAGCGCCAATGCCTTCCAGCGAAAGGCTCATGTTGATGTCGAAGTTTTCCGCGCTGTCGGGAGACAGGTAGTTGGTGTGCGGATCGTAAGACATGGCGAAGGTGTTGATGTACGCCTGAAAGATATCTTCAGCACGTGTCTGGCCCAGACGGGCCAGTTGATTCTTGTAACGCTTGGTCAGCGTTTCCTGAATCTTCGCCGGGTCTTTACCCGCGATCTTCAGGCGCAGGACTTCGTCTTTGACACGCTTGCGCCACAGGTCATCCAGCTCGGCCTCGTTCTTCGGCCAGGCAGCGTCCTTGCGATCCACCAGCAAGCTTTCCTTGGCGGTGAAATCGAGCTTGTCGACGCCTTTGTTCAACTCAGCCAGGGCGAAATCCAGACGCGACTTGATGCGATCCAGATAGCGCTTATAGATGGTGAAACCGGGATTCAGATCGCCGCTTTTCAGGAAATCGTCGAACTGGGTACGCCACTTGTCGAATTCTGCGATATCGCTGGCGAGAAAATAGCTGCGCGCCGGGTCCAGAAGCTTTAGGTAGCTTTCATAGATGATGACCGAACGTTTGTCGTCCAGTGGCGGCTTGCTGTAATGGTGCCGTTTGAGCAGCTCAACTACGTTGAGACTGGCAATCACTTCATCGCGATCAGGCTGGAGGTTATCCCAGCTATTGGCGGCGAAGGAGCTGGCGGACATCGGCAAAATGCTGAGACCCACAACCAGCGCGAGGGCGGTACTTGGTAAGAAATGCTTCATGCTGATTCGACGCGGGGACAATTGATAACGCATATTAGGCCGTCTTTGGAAGTCGCCGGTTCCGTCGGATCCGGTCGCATAATGCAAGAAAGCCCGTGCTGCTTCAGCTTCGGGCTCAGTCCAGACTCACTATGGAGGCACTGTGAAGGCATTGCAAGGCGTTGAAGGTCGTGTGGAATGGGTCGATGAGCCAAGTCCGGCTCTGGATGTAGGGCAAGTTCGTATCAAAGTTGCCGCTGCGGGTTTGAATCGGGCCGATTTATTACAGCGTGCCGGGCTCTATCCGCCACCACCGGGGGCCAGCGAAATACTCGGGATGGAGTGTTCTGGCGTGATCGCAGAAGTAGGACCAGGCGCCTCCTGGCAAGTCGGCGACAGGGTCTGTGCGCTGTTGGCTGGCGGGGCAATGGCCGAGGAAGCGGTGGTCGATGGACGACACGTTTTGCCGGTCCCGGAAGGCTTGTCACTGGCCGAGGCTGCGGCTATTCCTGAAGTCTATGCCACCGCCTGGCTGAACCTGTTTCAGCTCGCCGGACTAAAGCCCGGCGAGAAAGTATTGCTGCACGCCGGGGCAAGTGGAGTTGGTTCAGCTGGCATTCAGCTTTGCAAGGCATTCGGCAACCCGGTCTGGGTCAGCGTTGGCTCGGCGGATCGTCTGGAGTACTGCATCGATCTGGGCGCGCAGGGCGGTGTCGTGCGCAATGAAAGCCTGGACAGCCTGAAGGATTTCGCGCCATTCGATGTGATTCTGGATCCAGTGGGCGCCAATTACGCTGAACTGAACGTCAAGCTGCTCAGTGTTGACGGTCGTTGGGTGCTGATTGGCCTGATGGGCGGCCGCGAGGCGCAACTGGACATGGCGCAGATTCTGGGCAAACGTATCCAGTTGCTGGGTTCGACCTTGCGCAGCCGTGACGACACGTTCAAGGCTGATCTGTTACGCGATCTGGGGCAGCACGTCTGGCCGTTGTTCACCGAAGGCCGCCTCAAACCACAGCTGGCCCGCAGCTACCCGATCCAGGACGCTGAAGCGGCTTATGCCGAGCTGGCGACCAACAAGGTCAATGGCAAGCTGGTGCTGGTGATTGATGAGAGCCTGGCTTAAAGCCTGAGTCTGGAACCCCGGCTCCAAACCGGTAGGAGCCGACTTGTTGGCGAGGCGGCGTGTCAGCAAAAGCTTTTGTGTCTGAACTAACGCCTCGCGGGTGAATCCGCTCCTACCGATTTAGTCCGTAGGAGCGGATTCACCCGCGAGGTCGTCAATGTACGGGTTATTTCCAGCTGTGAATCGGCCATCCGGCCTTCTGCGCATGTTCCAGCAAGGTCGGGTCCGGATTCACCACATGCGGATGATCCACCTTGAGCAGCAGCGGCAAATCGTTGCGTGAATCTGAATAGAAGCTCGCGCCTTCAAGGTTTTCACCTTCGGCGTCCAGCCACTCCATCAGGCGGGTGATCTTGCCTTCGCGGTAAGTCAGTGTGCCGACGGTCTTGCCGTTGTAAACACCGTGAGCCACGTCCAGATCAATAGCCAGCACTTCATCGATACCGATGCGTTCTGCGATCGGTTTTACCAGATGAACGCCGGACGCTGAAATCACCAGGATCCGGTCACCGGCAGCGCGATGCTCGGCGATGCATTTGGTGGCGTCACTGAAAATGATCGGCTCGATGTAATCCTCGACCCACGGCCCGACCAGGTGGTCGACTTCTTCAGGTGTACGGCCAAGCATCGGCTCCAGGCTGAAGGCCATGTAGTCCTCCATCGCCAGTTTGCCTTCGCTGTAGGCCTGCATCAGTTCGTGGTCGCGCTTGATGAATGAGGCTGAGTCAACCCAGCCAAGCCTGGCCATCTGCTCGCTCCACAGACTGGCGCAGTCACCGGCGATCAGGGTTTCATCCAGGTCAAAAATTGCTAAAGCCATTAAAAGCTGTCCTCTGAAAATTAACTGAGCTGCGGCGCGGTTCTCTGTAGGAGTGAGCTTGCTCGCGATGGCGTTCTATTCGTGACGCAACCATCAAATTCGAGAATGCTATCGCGAGCAAGCTCACTCCTACAGAGGACATTGATCAGGCCTTGGTATTTGGCCGGATTAACACCGCCTCGTGATCAAGCCACCTCGCAAAGCGCCAAAGCATCAATACTCAGCGTCACTCGCGTCCCGTCAGCCAGCAAATCCTCTGCCGAGCGATTGAGCACGTCCACCACCAATTCCACACCGCGGGCCTCGACCCGGTAGCGGATCACGTTGCCCAACAGGCTGTGGCTGCGGATTTGCCCTTCAAGTTCGCCGGTCAGGCTCAGTTGAATGGCCTCCGGGCGAATGGCGATGCGGCTGTTGATCGGACGCTGCATCAGGCGGCTGACGTCTTCGGCTTCGAGCAGGTTGTAGTTGCCGATAAAGCCAGCGG
The DNA here is from genome assembly GCF_055283875.1 of Pseudomonas sp. HP_14. Lineage (NCBI taxonomy): Bacteria > Pseudomonadati > Pseudomonadota > Gammaproteobacteria > Pseudomonadales > Pseudomonadaceae > Pseudomonas > Pseudomonas sp. HP_14. Next base: position 56,914 of record NZ_JBTOQI010000016.1, read on the forward strand.
CGAAAACATCCACCGGCGCAGTGTAAAGGGTTTCGGCGTCGCCGCTCTGCACGATACGACCCTGATTCATCAGGAAAATGCGATCTGACATGGTCAGTGCTTCTTCCTGATCGTGGGTGACGAAGATCGTGGTCAGGCCCAGTTCACGCTGAATCGCACGTATCTGCTCACGCAAGTGTTTGCGAATCCGCGCATCCAGCGCCGACAGTGGCTCATCCAGCAGCAACAGGCGCGGGCGAGTCACAAGCGAGCGGGCGAGGGCTACGCGTTGGCACTGGCCGCCGGACATTTGATGCGGATAACGGTTGGCAAAATCAGTCAGTTCCACCAGCTTCAACACTTCGGCAACCCGTTTGTGGGTGTCGTCGGCATTGACCTTCTGCATGCGCAGACCAAAGGCGACGTTCTGCTCCACGGTCATGTTGGGAAACAGCGCATAGCTCTGGAATACCATGCCGATGTTGCGCTTCTGCGGGGTGACTGGCACCAAGTCCAGGCCATCGAGCACGATGCGCCCACTGTTGACCGAAGTTAACCCGGCGATGCAACGCAACAGGGTCGACTTGCCACAACCGGACGGGCCGAGCAGGGTGACGAATTCACCGCGCTCGATGGTGCAGTTGATGTCACTGAACACCGCTGTGCTGCCGTAATTTTTTTGCAGGTTTTCGACGCTGACAAAACTCATATCAGTCTTTGTCCTTATTCAAGCGATTGGCGACCAGGGTCAGCAGCAACACGAAGAGGAAGTAGGAAATCACCAGCGCACTGTTGAAGTGACCGCTGCTGTTACGCATGTTGTTCAGGTACACCTGCAAGGTTTCATAGCGGGTGCCGACCAGCAGGTTGGCAAACACGAACTCGCCGAACAGGAAGGAAAACGACAGCAGCAGAGCGACCATCAGACCTTTGCGCAGGTTAGGCAGCACCACCAGAAACGCCGCCTGCCAGGTGTTGGCACCGAGTAACTGCGCAGCGTCCATCAGATCCGTCAGGTTGATCGCCTGCAGGTTGTTACTGATTGCCCGGTACATGAATGGCAGGGCGACGGTGAAGTAGCAGCCGATCAGAATCCATGGCGTGCCGACCATTGCGAACGGTCCTGAACCGTACAGCTGCAGCAAACCCACTGATGACGCGACTGGCGGCACTGCGAAGGGCAGCAGGATCAGGATGTTCATCAGCGCATCCAGGCGCGGGAAGTGGTAATGCACCACGAACAGCAGCGGCAGGATCAGCACCACCGACAAGATCAGCGCGCCGACGCAGACCAGTAACGACTGGCCAAACGCAGCGAGGAAGCGCGGATCGCTCCACAGCGCGATGTACCACTTGAAGGTCAGGCCGCTAGGCAGAATGCTTGCCGACCAACTGGTCGCCACTGAATACAACAGCGTGCCGAGCAGCGGCAGCAGCAGGATGAAAAACAGCAGGTAAACGATAGTCCGGTGATAAAACCGGGCAGGGCCTCTTTCAACGCGAGACATGGTAGCTCCTCTTCAGCAACCACTGATGAACGACGGTGACCAGCGTCATCAGACCGACCAGAATCATCGCCAGGGCGCTGGCCATGTTTGGATCGAGACTGATATCGCCCGCGACCATGGCTGCAATACGGATCGGCAGCACGTTGAAGTTGCCCGTGGTTAGGGCATAGACCGTGGCGTAGGCGCCCAGGGCATTGGCCAGCAGAATGACAAAAGTGCCGAGCAAGGCAGGAGTCAGCACCGGCAAGCCGATGTAACGCCAGAACTGAAAGCTGCTGGCGCCAAGCAACGATGCCGAATCACGCCAGTCCTGACGCAGGGCATCGAAGGCCGGATAAAGCAGCAATACGCCAAGGGGAATCTGGAAATAGGTATAGAGGATGATCAGCCCGGTTTTCGAATACAGGTTGAAATCTTCGATGATTCCCGCCTGCTTGAGCATCAAGGTCACGGCGCCGTTGAAGCCCAGCAGAATGATGAACGCAAAGGCCAACGGCACGCCTGAGAAGTTGCTGGTCATGTTGGCGAACGAATTGACGAAGTCCCGCAGGCGCGAATCCACGTTGCGCAGCGAATAACTGCCCAGCACCGCAATGATGATGCCGAACAGGCTGGACCAGAAGCTGATCTCCAGGCTGAACTGCATGGCCTGACGATAGAACCGCGAGTCGAAAGCCTTGATGAAGTTTTCAATGCCCCAGCCTGCTTCGGAATGCAGGCTGTTGATCGCTACCCAGCCCAGCGGCGCGATCTGGAACACGAAGAAGAACAGGGCGAAAGGGAGCAGGCAGAGAAGCCCGAGCCATTTGCCGCGATTTTGGGTGCTCACTTGAGAATCTCCCGGCAGAACGGTTTGTCATGGGGCACACCGAGCAGTTCGCAGACAATGCCGCACAGCTCGGTTTGCCTGGGCGTTGCCTCAGGGTTCAAATTGAACGCACTGCCGAGCACGAACAGCGGCACCTCGCGCTCTTCGGGCAACAGGCCATTGTGGGAGCGGTCGTTGTTCATGCCGTGGTCGGCAGTGATCAATACCTGATAACCGGCGTCGAGCCAGCCTTGCAGGTAATCCGCGATGATGATGTCAACGCTGCGCGCGCTGTTGCGGTATTGCGGGCTGTCGAGGCCGTGCTTGTGCCCGGCGTCGTCGATATTCATGGGGTGAATCAACAGCAGATTCGGCGTGTGTCTGACCCGCAGGCTTTCTGCGTCGGCGAACAGGTGCGAATCGGGATAATGGTCGGCGTAATAAAAGTGGCCGTGTTGAATCGGTAGTTCGAGGTCGTCGGTATGACGATCACGTGCAGCATCGAACGGCGTGCGGTTATACAACTCGCTGACCCAGTGATACGCAGCCGCAGCCGTGGTAAGCCCGGCGTCGGTAGCGTAGTGGAACATGCTGCGCTGGTTCGATAACCGGGAAACCTGGTTATGGACGATGCCGCTTTCAATCGGCGGTACGCCGGTCAGGATGCATTCGTACAGCGGGCGCGAGAGTGCCGGCAGTTCGCATTCCAGCTTGTAGAGCACGGCGCGATCTGCGTTGGCGTAAGCCTGCAGATGGCCCATCGCATGTCGGGCCACTTCGTAATTGAGGCCGTCGAGTACGATGAGGATGACATTGTGTTTCATGAGCCAATCGCTCCGGCAGGCACAGGCTTTTTGGGGAATGACGGGGGAAACGGCCTCATCCTTGAGGCCCGTAGCGCATCAGTTCATTTCAACGATGACTTGCTCGTTCCACATCTGTGGCAGTGCTTTGGAGGTTTTCTCCCATGCAGCTGCGTTTTTGATCGGGGTCACGCCTTTGTATTGCTCGTTTGGCAGCAGCTTGGCCTGCACTTCAGGTGGCAGGGTGAGGTGCTCGGCACGAATCGGACGTGCGTTGCCCTTGGCCAGGTTGATCTGACCGGCGTCACTGAAGATGTATTCACGGGCCAGCTTGGCGGCGTTAGGGTTCTTCGCGTATTTGTTGATGATGGTGGTGTAGCCGGAAATCACCGAACCGTCGGACGGGATCAGCACCACGTAGTCATCCGGGTTGGTCATCTTGGCCTTGTAGCTCAGGCCGTTGAAGTCCCAGACGATGCCCACTTCAACTTCGCCTTTTTCCATGCTCTGGATGTTCGGGTTGTTGAGGGCCAGACGCTTTTGCTTGGCCAGTTCGGTGAACAGTTGCAGGCCGGGCGCGATGTTGCTTTCGTCGCCTTTCATGGCAATCGCGGCAGCCAGAACCCCGTTGGCAGCCTGAGCCGCGGTGCTCACGTCACCCACGGTAACCTTGTACTTGCCCTCCTTCAGGTCAGACCACTTGGTGGGTACTTCGGAACCGTGCAGTAACTTCTTGTTGACCACGAAAGCGATGGTGCCGGTGTAGGCCAGTGCCCAGTGACCGTCTTTATCTTTCGCCCAGTCCGGAACCTGATCCCAAGTGCTTGGCTTGTAGGGTTGGGTCACGCCTTTAGCCGCTGCAATCGGGCCGAAAGCCGCGCCGACGTCGCCGATGTCGGCACTGGCGTTGTCTTTTTCCGCATCGAACTTGGCGATTTCCTGGGCCGAGCTCATGTCTGTGTCCATGTGCTTGAGGCCGTACTTGGTCAGCAGATCCGCCCAGGTGTCTTTCCAGTTCGCCCAGTCATCCGGCATGCCAACACTGTTGACCGCGCCTTCAACCTTGGCGGCTGCTTCAAGGGTTTTCAGGTCAGCGTCCGCCGCCATGACGGAGGTGCTGAGAGCGATAGCGGAACCGAGGAGTGATGCCAGCAAAAGGTGTTTCATTCGAAGCTCCTTGTGCACTTCTGAAAGATCTTTTTAGAAGTGATCGTTGCGGGTTGGTTGGTCTAGGTCAGCAATACCTGAGCCAAGTTAAGCTTTTTCGATGACATTTTTATGTTGATGCAGCTTGTTACCCAAAGGCTGCATAGCGAGCTGACCGGGTGCGGGGTAAGCGTAGACCATGATCAAAGCCTTGATCTGAAAGGCCTACAGCGTTTTATTAGAGCGGGGCTGGCATGGTTTGTGATGGACATTGTCATGGAGCAGTCATCTACACTCCGTAGGCTGTTTCTGCGCACCAACGTGTGCAATGAGAATTATCAGTGCGCTGTTTTGGCGCTGGTCTAGTCCAGTAAGGAAGCCTGATGCGCGAAGAAGTGCCCCGTGCGGTCACAACGATTTGTAATGCCCTGCAAGAGCAGATCGAGCATGGTCTGCTGCCGCCTGGCAGCAAGTTGCCCGCCGAACGCAAGCTGAGTGAAGTCTTCGACACTACGCGTATCACCTTGCGAGAGGCCTTGGTGCAGCTCGAAGCGCTGGGGCTTATTTATAGAGAAGAGAGGCGGGGATGGTTCATTTCGCCGCCACGTTTGGCGTATGACTTGATGCGCCGCAGTCACTTCCACGCCATGGTCGAGGCTCAAGGGCGGGTCGCTGACACTCATGTCATTTCTGCACGCCTGCAACCGGCCTCGGCAAAAATATGCGAAATGCTGCAATTGCCTGCACTGTCCAGCGTGGTCCAGATCTGCCGCGCCCGGCGCATAGATCAGCGTCTGGTGCTGTATGTGGAGCACTACCTGAACCCCGAATACTTCCCCGGCATCCTCGATTACGACCTCAATCAGTCACTGACCGAGTTGTACGCCAGCCGCTATGAACTGCGTTACGGCCAGGTCCGCTTCGAGATGGTGCCCACCGCCCTGCATGCGGAAGCATCGGCAGCGCTCAAAGTTTCACTGGGCAGCCCAGGCTTGCGGATTGCCAGGGTCAACTTCGACCAGAATGGCCGGTTGATCGATTGCGACCTGGAATACTGGCGGCACGATGCGATACATGTGAGCGCGGTGGTGCGGGATATTTGAGCGGTTGCCAGGGGGGGTATGAAACCAATATCTATCTGACTCCACCTGATCTGTAGGAGCTCACCGAGGTTACGACGCCCGCGATGGCGGCTTGTCTGACAGAACGCTATCGCTGCCACGCGTTGCTCGTGAGCTCCTACAGAGAGGTCTCTACTTCGCGATAACTCGTTGAAACTTGATCAGGAGGGCCATCTCACGTCAGCTTCTGCAAAATCTTGAACACGACAGTGCCCAGAATCCCGATCATCCCCAACCAGATCATGAACACACCGCTGTTGCGCTCCTGATAGTTGTAGCCAACGCATAGCAGTACCATGCCCGCCAGAATCGGTAACAGAATCGAGAAAAAAGCGTCCATTACGTCCCACCTCCAGAGCGCTGATGAGTTCAGTCTAGGCGGGTTTGGACGTTATGGCGTTGATAGGAGGCAGGTTTGGGCAAGCAGCGATACCGGGCCTGCTTGCCCACTTGCTTATGGCAACTCATGACTCGCATAAAACGCGGTCAATACCTTCACCAGATGCGCCAGGTCATGACTGCCCGCCAATTCCCGGATCGAGTGCATGGCAAACGTCGGCAAGCCGATGTCCACGGTGCGTACGCCCAGGTGGCTGGCAGTGATCGGGCCGATGGTTGAGCCACAGGCCATGTCGCTGCGCACCACGAAGCTTTGTACCGGTACTTCTTCAGCCATGCACAGGTGGCGGAAGAAACCGGCGGTTTCGCTATTGGTCGCGTAACGCTGGTTGCTGTTGACCTTGATCACCGGGCCTGCATTGAGTTTCGGGCCGTGGTTGGCGTCGTGCTTCTCGGCGTAGTTGGGGTGAATGCCGTGGGCGTTGTCGGCGGAGACCAGCAATGACTTCTGGATCGTACGCACGTAATCCGCGCCATCGGGCAGCAGACGCTGAAGGATCTGTTCCAGCATCGGGCCGTCAGCACCGCAGGTCGACGACGAGCCCACTTCTTCATGGTCGGTGCAGACCAGCAGACAGGTTTCATCAGTGTCGGTGCTGAGCAGCGCTTGCAGACCGGCATAGCACGAGAGCAGGTTGTCCAGGCGCGCACCGGCAATGAAGTCGGCATTGAGTCCGACTACGGCGGCGCTTTGTGTGTCGTAGAAACTCAGCTCGTAATCAAGCACTACATCAGCGTTCAGGCCGTGTTCGCGTGCCAGTTGATCGGTGAGCAGGGCGCGGAAGTCGGCGCGTTCATCACCGGCAACTTGAGCGAGGATCGGCGGCAGCTCGGTTTGCGGGTTGATCGTCCAGCCTTCGTTGGCGGTGCGATTGAGGTGGATCGCCAGGTTGGGGATCACGGCAATCGGTAGCTTGAAGTCGATCAGTTGGCTTTCGACCTTGCCATCGCGACGGAACGTGACGCGGCCAGCCAGAGACAGATCGCGGTCGAACCATGGCGCGAGCAGGGCACCGCCGTAGACTTCGACGCCCAGTTGCCAAAAGCCCTGCCGTTGCAGCTCAGGTTGCGGCTTGACCCGCAGGCATGGGCTGTCGGTATGAGCGCCGACCATGCGAATGCCGCCGGTCAACGGCGACTGCCGGCCCAGGCGGAACGCCACGATGGACGAGTCATTACGGGTGACGTAATACCGGCCGCCGGTTTCGGTGGCCCAGGTTTCGCGTTCGTCCAGGCGCTGAAAGCCAGCAGCCTCAAGGTGTTGAACGAGAGTAGCGGTTGCATGGAAAGGGGTAGGAGAGGCCTTGAGGAAATCAATCAGGCCTTTGTTCAGCTCATCGCGCATAAGTCACTCCAGACAGCAATGGCGGGAGTTTACCGTATTGGCGGGGCGATGTTGGCAAGTCATTGAAGGCAGTGTGACCTTATCGCGAGCAAGCTCGGCTCCCACAGGGAGAATTCGATCTCATGTGGGAGCCGAGCTTGCTCGCGATTCAGGCGCCGCAAATATGAAGCTCGCTTCAGGTAATCAAAACGGCGCAGGACACTCAAACCGCAACCTCTCGCCGCTCTGCGGATGGGTAAAGCTCAGCATGCTTGCATGCAGGCACAAGCGCGGATACGCCGCCAAAGCTTCCGGATGTGCATACAGACCATCGCCCAGCAACGGATGACCGATTGACAGCATGTGCACTCGCAACTGATGCGAGCGCCCGGTAATCGGCGTCAGTTCGACCCGGCTGTAATGGCCGCAGCGCTCCAGTACTTTCCAGAAGGTCTGCGCATGCTTGCCAGCTTCGTGATCCACCACATGCCGAGGCTTGGTGGGAGGATCGTAGCGAAGGGGCAGGTCGATGCTGCCGCTGTCCAGCGTCGGTTCACCCCAGCACAGCGCGGTGTAGGCTTTTTCGGTTTCCCGGTCATGAAACTGCCGGGACAGCTCGCGATGCGTGTCCGGATCACGGGCCAGCAGAATGATCCCGGAGGTTTCCCAATCCAGTCGATGGACGATGCGGGCTTCGGGGTAGCCGTTTTCCTGCAGGCGGGTAATCAGGCAATCCTTGTTGTCCTCGGCACGGCCGGGGACGGAAAGCAGCAGGGTTGGCTTATCAATCACCAGAACGGCAGCGTCCTGATGAATGATGCGGATGTTCGACAACGGCATTTAACGGCCTCTAAACGCAACGGCGGCATCAGCCCCACTCGCAAGAATGGTGCTAATGCCGCCGCAAGCAACCGCCGGATCTAGCGATCTGGCAGGGTGATGTTGAGTTCCAGAATCGAACAGCTGCCCTGATTTTCCAGAGCAACCTGCACATCGTTGGACTCGATGTTGACGTACTTGCGGATCACTTCAACCAGCTCTTTTTGCAGGGCTGGCAAGTAGTCCGGAGTTGTACGCTGGCCGCGTTCATGCGCCACGATGATCTGTAGACGCTCTTTCGCGACCGACGCGGTGGTGGTTTTTTTGCTGGCGCGAAAGAAGTCGAAAATGTTCATCAGTTACCCCCGAACAGGCGTTCGAAAAATCCTTTCTTCTGTACGTCCAGGAAACGGTGCTCACGATCTTTGCCCAACAGACGATCAACAGCATCGCTGTAGGCCTGACCGGCATCGCTCTGCTCATCAAGGATGACTGGCACGCCCTGGTTGGAAGCTTTCAGTACTGCCTGCGACTCAGGGATCACGCCCAGCAGTGTCACCGCGAGGATTTCCTTGACGTCTTCAACGCCCAGCATCTCGCCCTTGCTCACACGCTCCGGGTTGTAGCGGGTCAGCAACAGGTGTTCCTTGATCGGCTCTTCGTTACGCTCGGCGCGACGCGATTTGCTGGCCAGCAGGCCCAGCATGCGGTCAGAGTCACGTACAGACGATACTTCCGGGTTGGTCACGACGATCGCTTCGTCGGCGAAGTACATCGCCAGGTGAGCACCTGTCTCGATACCGGCCGGGGAGTCGCAGACGATGTACTCGAAGGATTCCTTGAGTTCCATCAGGACTTTTTCCACGCCTTCTTTGGTCAGCGCTTCCTTGTCACGGGTCTGGCTGGCAGCCAGAACGTACAGGCCTTCGATCTTCTTGTCTTTGATCAGGGCCTGTTGCAGGTTGGCTTCGCCGTTTACCACGTTGACGAAGTCATACACCACGCGACGCTCGCAGCCCATGATCAGGTCGAGGTTACGCAAGCCGACGTCGAAGTCGACGATGACAGTTTTGTGGCCGCGCAATGCGAGACCGGTGCCGATGGCGGCGCTGGTGGTGGTCTTGCCCACACCACCCTTGCCGGATGTAACCACGAGAATCTTGGCCAAGGTGTATCACCCCTAGAGGAAAAGGACAGTTAGTCCTGAAGAGCGTCCCTTGAAGCGGCGACCGTCGAACAATGATGGAAATTGAAAGCTCCCCGGTGTCCTACCTTGAGAGCAATTTGCCAGGAACGATGAAAGCTCCCGGATTTCCTACTACCTTTGCTACGTTTTCGCGACGAATCAGGGATGCTTTGAAAATGGCGCAGTATCCGTTAAAGCCGGATGATGTTCAACACGTCACCTGACAGGCTGACCTGTACCGACGTACCCCAGAGTGGATCCCTGCGTAAATCTTCGGAAACCTTGTATTGCCCGGCGATGGATATCAGCTCCGCGCCCATTTGCTGACAGAAAATTCGCGCTTTGGTGTCGCCTTTTATTCCTGCCAGCGCCCGTCCGCGCAATGGGCCGTAAACATGGATGTTGCCATCGGCCAGAAGTTCCGCACCGGGACTGACCGGGGCAATGACCACCAGGTCGCCGCCGGGGGCGTAAATCTGCTGTCCACCGCGCACCGGCGTAGTGATCACGCGCGTAGGCTTGACGGTGGGCTCTGGCGGTTTTTCCGCTTTTTTCTTCGCAGCGTCGCCTTCCAGAGGGTCCAGTGGACGCTCACGGGCACCTGATGGTGGCAATACCGGCAAATCAATCGCGATGGCAGCGGCGATGTCTTCGATACGGCTGGCACGGATCGCCAGGGTACGCAGGCCATGCTGGCGGCAAACCCGCATCAGGCCGGGCAAATCCACGGCACCGCTGTCGGCGGGGAGCTTGTCGAGGGCCAGCACCAGCGGGGTGTTGCTGAAAAAATTCGGAGCCTGAGCCACTTTTGCCGCCAACTGACGGTCGAGGGCCTCAAGGTTGTTGCGAGCCAGCTCCAACACGGTGATGGCGAGCATGCTGCCCTTGAGTTGGAAGACTGGATCCTGTTCTTGCGATTCGTTTTGGCTCATGGTCGGCATACAACGGCTTGTCGCTAAAAGTGCCGAGACTTATAACGAGAACGCCCGCTAGCCGCAAGCGGGGTCGAACCGTTGTAGAATGCGCGGCCATGGTTCTGATGGAAGCTTTAATGGATCGCCCGCGTTTTCGAGCTTACTTTCTTCACCCCCGTTTCTGGCCGCTATGGTTGGGGCTTGGGCTGCTGTGGCTGGTTGTTCAACTGCCATTTCGCGTTCTGTTAGTCATCGGACGGCTGTTGGGCGCAGTGATGTACCGGTTCGCCGCTGATCGCAAATACATTGCGTCGCGCAATCTGGATCTGTGTTTTCCGCATCTGTCCGCGGATGAACGCAAGCGTCTGCTCAAGGAAAACTTCGCCTCAACCGGCATCGCCTTTTTTGAAATGGCCATGAGCTGGTGGTGGTCCAGAGAGCGCATCGCCAGGCTGGCGCACATCGAAGGCCTTGAGCATTTGCAGGCCGCTCAGCAGCAAGGGCAGGGCGTGATTCTCATGGCGCTGCATTTCACTACGCTGGAAGTCGGTGCTGCGCTGTTGGGGCAGCAGCACACGATTGATGGCATGTACCGCGAACATAAAAATCCGCTGTTCGATTTTGTTCAGCGTCGCGGTCGTGAGCGGCACAATCTGGATTCGCTGGCTGTCGAGCGTGAAGACGTACGCGGCATGCTCAAGCTACTGCGTGCCGGCCGCGCCATCTGGTACGCACCGGATCAGGATTACGGCGCGAAGCAGAGCGTTTTCGTCCCGTTGTTCGGCATTCAGGCTGCGACCGTGACGGCGACCAGCAAATTTGCCAAGCTGGGACGTGCTCAGGTTGTACCGTTTACTCAGCAGCGCCTGGCTGACGGCAGTGGCTATCGATTGGTCATCCATGCGCCGTTGCAGGATTTTCCGGGCGAAAGTGATGAAGTCGATTGCCTGCGCATCAATCAATGGGTAGAAAGTGCCATTACGGAGTGTCCTGAGCAGTATCTCTGGGCGCACCGTCGATTCAAAAGCCGACCTCCGGGCGAGCCTAAAATCTATAAAAAGCGTGAGTGATCAACTGAGGCGCAGCTAAATGCTTGAACCCGTCATCGCAATGGATGCTGTGAATGATGTAGAACCCGTTACCGGGTTGATTCTGTCTGGTGGTGGGGCGAGAGCTGCTTATCAGGTCGGGGTGTTGGCGGGGATCGCCGATTTGCTGCCTCCTGGAGCACCCAATCCGTTTCCGGTCATCGTCGGTACCTCCGCGGGTGCCATCAATGCCGTCAAACTGGCCAGCGGCGCATTGCATTTTCGAACCGCTATTCATCAGTTGACCGAGTTCTGGCAGGGTTTTCGTAGCCATCAGGTGCTGCGTAGCGACTGGCCAGGCGTGATGAGTCAGGCTGGCCGATTCTTCGGCAACAGCCTGTTGGGGATCGGTTCCCAAGTGCCCGTCGCCTTGCTCAACAGCTCGCCGCTGCGCGATCTCCTGACCGAGCGGCTGGATCTGCAAGGCATCGATGCTGCTATCGCAGCCAAACACCTGCGCGCCGTGGCAGTCACCGCTTTTGGTTACGAGTCGGGCCACGCCATGACTTTCTACCAAGGCAAGGGCACCATCGATCCGTGGCTGCGCCATCGGCGCCTGGGCGTACCGACCCAGTTGACCATCGACCATTTGCTCGCCAGTTCGGCGATCCCGCTGTTGTTCGCGCCGGTCAAGATCGATCAGGAATACTTCGGCGACGGCGCTGTGCGTCAATCCGCACCTATCAGCCCGGCATTGCATCTGGGGGCCAATCGCGTGTTGGTCGTCGGTGTCAGCGGCAACCCGCGCGGCGCCGATGCCAACAGGCAGGTGCAACGGGTCACGAACGGCAAGCAGCCTACTCTGGCGCAGATTAGTGGACACATGCTTAACAGCACGTTCATTGACAACCTTGAAAGTGACATTGAAGTTCTGGAGCGCATGAATCTGGTCAGTGATCTGCTGCCCTGCGAGCATCGGGTGCGACAGAAGGGGCTGGCTCCGGTGGAAGTCCTGATCATCGCCCCAAGCCAGCCGATCGACCAGATCGCTGCACGCCACCGCCATGAACTGCCCCGCGCGCTGCGCACCTTTCTGCGTGGCCCCGGAGCCACCAAGACCAGTGGCGCCAGTGTGCTCAGCTATTTGCTGTTTGAAGCGGGTTACTGTCGGGAGTTGATCGAACTGGGCCGCCATGACGCTATCGCTCAGGGCGAACAGCTGAAGCGCTTTTTGCGGTTGCCGTGAACTCAGATCATGCCTTGTAACTGTAGGACCGAGCTTGCTCGCGATAGCGTCAGTTCAGCCAATAATGGTTCGACTGATGACCCGCTATCGCGAGCAAGCTCACTCCTACAGAGGTTTGCCTCAGCCACAATTCCTCAAGCCGTCAACCGATCATCCCGAAAATCCCGCAGCGCCTGCTCGATCTCTTCCCGGGTGTTCATCACGAACGGTCCGTATTGCACGATCGGCTCACGCAGTGGCTTGCCTGCGATCAGTAACACTCGGGCACCGTCTTTGGTGTTCAGTTGCAGCTCGCCTTCCCCGGTCAGTCGCACCATGCGGCTGGCACTGACGCTCTGCGGATGACCGGCTAGCTCCAGGCTGCCTTCGTAGACATACAGCAACGCAAGATGCCCTTGGGGAATCTTCGGGCTGATGCTGCTACCGGCAGGCATGTGAAAGTCGAAATACTGCGGCTCAGTGTCTGGACGTTGCACTGCACCCGCTTGCTGGATTTGGCCGTCGTCGAACTGACCGGCGATCACCACTACGTCAACACCGTTTTGGGTCGTTAGACGCGGGATGTTCTCCGGCTGGATGTCCTGATAGCTGGCGTCGCTGAGCTTGTTCTTGCCTGGCAGGTTCAGCCACAGCTGGAAGCCGCGCATCACACCTTCCTCCTGCTCAGGCATTTCGCTGTGGATAATGCCTCGCGCAGCGGTCATCCATTGCACGCCGCCACCTTGCAGCAGGCCGACGTTGCCCATGTGATCTTCATGACGCATACGGCCTTCGAGCATGTAGGTTACGGTTTCAAAACCACGGTGCGGATGTGGCGGGAAGCCGGCGATGTAATCGTCCGGCTTGTCGGAACCGAACTCATCAAGCATCAGAAACGGATCGAACTGCTCGACACCTGGCCCACCAAATACACGCGTCAGTTTTACCCCGGCACCGTCCGACGCGGGTTGACCCGCCTGGATCGAAAGCACTTTACGAAATTGGCTCATGGCGTTCTCCTCATCAATGGCGACCATGCTATGCCTGTTTGGCCGATTGATGGGTGATGATTTTGCGGGTAACTAATCAGGTTTGTGGATGTAAATAATGACGGTAGGAGCGAATTTATTCGCGAAGACTGCTTCCCAGGCGCTAGAGATGCAGTGGATGTACCTGCCTATTCGCGAATGAATTCGCTGCCACAGGTTTACCTCCCATTGCTCACACAAAAACGGCCAGCCGGATCGCTCCGGCTGGCCGTTTTTTTTCGCCGTGGTGTTACTCGGCGATCTGCAACTTGCGGGCTTCGGTGTAGACGTAACGCACTTTCTCGTATTCGAACGGCGAGTTCATCTGACCGTAGCGGAAGCTGGTGGTGTAGCGACGATCAATCGCCCGCAACAGGTAGAGTTCCGGGTGATCGCTGCTGACCTGTGCCACGTTGAGGAAGTTGATCTGCGATTCGGCTGTGAAGTCGAACAGCAGGCCGCCGGTGTCACGCAGGTTGGACGGGCCTAGCAGCGGCAGGACCAGGTACGGACCGGCCGGTACACCGTAGAAACCAAGAGTCTGGCCGAAGTCTTCGTTCTGGCGAGGCAGGCCCATTTTGGTTGCCGGGTCCCACAGGCCGACGACACCGATGGTGGTGTTAACCAGCAGGCGACCTGTGGTTTCCAGCGAGCGCTGACCTTTGAACTGGAACAGGCTGTTCAGCAGGTTAGGAATTTCACCCAGATTGGCGAAGAAGTTGCTCACGCCAGTGCGCACGAAGCTTGGGGTCACGTAGCGGTAGCCGTTGACCACCGGAAGGAAAACCCACTCATCGAAACGGTAGTTGAAGTGGTAGACGCGTCGGTTCCAGGACTCAAGCGGGTCATAGACTTCCAGTGCGGTCAGCGTGGCGCGTTCAAATTCCCGTTGATCCAGGCCCGGGTTGAACTGCAGCGATTTCAGCGGCTGGGTAAAACCGTCAGCATCGTCTTGACGCAGCACAGTGGCCGGGTGTTCGGCGATATTGCTGTCGACGACCGGGTCCGCAGCCTGAACGGTCCCTGCGCAGAGCAGGGCAGCGAGGAGTAAAAGACGTTTAGCCACGGAAGAACTCCAGCATGGCGTCGCTGTTGACGCGGTAATTGATGTTGCCGCAATGGCCGCCGTAAGGGTAAACGGTCAGGCGATCGCCGAATGTCTTGCGCAGGAAGCCCAGGTCGCCGGAGCCCAGAATCACATCGTCAGCGTTGTGCATGACGGAGATCTTCTTGCTGGTGTGCAGGTAATCCTTGAGCGCGTACAGGCTGACCTGATCAACCAGTTGCAGCAGGCTGCCGCCATCGGTGCGGGCACGCCACATCGGGATGACTTGCTCGGTCAGGTAGCAGTCGAAGTCGCACTGCAGCGCGCGACGCAGGAACGGCGAAAGGCTGGTGCCTTCGGTGATCGGGAATTTCGGTGGCGTGATCAGACCGCGACGGTTGATCAGGTCAGAGGTAAACGCGATATCGGCCGATGAAAAGCGGAACGAGGTGCCGATCAACATCGCCATCTGTTCATTGGTCAGGTGCTGCTTGGACTGCTGGAAGTCATACAGCAACGCGTCGTTGAGGTCGATGTAACCCTTCTGACGGAAGTAACGGGTCAGTTTGGCCAGTACCAGCTCATAGAAGGTGGTGCTGTTATCGATGCCCTTGACGTTGGTCTGTACCAGCTTGTCCAGGTTGGAGATCGAGGTGTAGAGGTTGACCGGCGGGTTGAGCAGCAGGACTTTCTTGAAGTTGAAGCTGCGGCGGGTTTCATCCAGACGACTGACAAATGCTGCGTTCAGCGCGCCGAGACTGTAGCCCGTCAGATAGAAGTCGGTGATTTTCAGTTCGGTCTGTTGCGCGCGTACCGCTTGCATTACGCGGTACAGGTCCTCGGCATCTTCAGTAGAGATACCCGGGGTTGCAAAACGCGAGGCCGAGCTCATGAAGTCATAGCTGGTTGGCGAAGACAGCTGAACAACGTGGTAGCCCGCGCCGTAGTACAGCTTCTTGAGGAATTCGTTGATGGTGCTGTTGTAAGGCGCGCCGGTGCCTGCGATCAGAAAGATCAGTGGCGCGGCATGGTCTTGTCTGGCCATGCGGTAACGCAGCTTTTTCACGGCCCAGAAGTTATCTGGCAGCGTGAACTCGCGCTCCGGGCGCAGATTCAGGGTGTAGTCGTCCTGATCGATGTCATCGTCTGCTGGCAGCTCCGGACGCATGTCGGGAGGCGTGGTAGCAATGGTTGCTTCGAATGGGTTCTTTAGAGGATAGCCATACGTGGCGGGGTCGACATCGACCGCCATAGCGGACGCACTCAAACAGAGGCCACCAATGACGGCAGCAAAGCGCAGGAAACGGAGCATGACTAGATCCCTTGGGAAAGAAGTGCTGATGAGGTACGCGGGCTATGACCATTGGTGTAGTGCCAAAGTGCCGTAATCGCCAGCGAACCTTTTGTAAATAGTTCGAGACAATACACGTTCTCTGGCGTCAGGGGAGCAGCAGTGTGCTTTTTTATCGTTTATAAAATGAATGGGCGGGATTTGCGGAGGGCTTGCGTTACGCGGCATGCGGTGTGGCTGTCTGCACGGGATCCCTGTAGGAGTGAGCTTGCTCGCGATAGCGTTTAATCAGGCGAGCTATTTTTTGACAGGTCGATTGCAATCGCGAGCAAGCTCACTCCTACAGGGGCGTTTCAATTTAAAGGATTAGCTGTTGTGTGATAGGAGAGCGATTGGTCTGGCCCACACAAACTCCAGACAGCATAAAGGGGAGCCTGGGCTCCCCTTTAAATGGTTTTACGTGCTCTTTTTTTATTGTTTTAGGGTGGCCTGTTGTTGTTTTTGGCGACCGCTCCCTTTACTGCGTTCTTGTTCGATCCCCATCCGGGATCAAGAGCAAACGTATTTTTTTGAGCGCTGACCTTACTTCGACCTTGCGATCCAACCAGTTCGGGAGCTACCTGAAGGTAGTTTTATTGTTCTCTGCCCGGTTGCGAGAGCCCGAAGGCGCCTCTGTGAAGCTGATCCACTCCAAAAAAATCTGTTAGCTGCGTCTCTGTGCCTTTGTTCTTGTTATGTCAGAGCCGATACGTCTTGTTCTTATTAGGTGTACTGCATTTTTATTCTTGTTATGCCAGAGATATAGCAGGGTCTGTGCCAACTTTAATAATCCTATTAAAATCAATAGCTTGTGATTTTCAATATTTGCTTTGTCGGTGCAGGGGTGGTGATTATGTTCCCGTGTTACACGCTGTTACAGCGATTGCTGACCTCGCGGTAACACTCCTGTCATTGAAAAGCGTTACCCGGTAGCGGCCGATGAGAAGGCGAGTCGAATGCCTCGATGCGCTGCACTTCAACAAGAGACAGGTCTTTTATCGCTAACAGGGAGGGGGTGTCGTTTGACATGCAAATTTCGGACGGAACTGCCCGCCTTTTACGACAAGGTTGTCGCTGATGGCACTCAGGTGTCGTTTCTCCGTGCCTTGATGTCGCTGACAGAGCATGTCGTATTACTCCACAGGTTGATGATCAAGGGGCGATACGATGCTGGCCATCATTCGTCGAGTCATTGAGGCGTGAAAAAGTGCGCAGTGCTCCAAGGCTGGGCGCGGACTGCGGTCTTTATAAAAACGTTAACGATGCCTGACCTTATTGTCGGGCGCGAGACTACCGGGGAAGTAACGATGAAAATGCGAAAAATCCTGGGCGTGAGTGCTGCTCTGGCGCTTGCTGTCAGTTCCACGCTGGCACATGCCAAAGAAGTGAGTATCGGTTACGTCGATGGCTGGTCCGACAGCGTCGCGACCACGAACGTCGCTGCTGAAGTCATCAAGCAAAAGCTGGGTTATGACGTGAAACTCCAGGCAGTGGCGGCCGGGATCATGTGGCAGGGCGTTGCGACGGGCAAGCTGGACATGATGCTGTCGGCCTGGCTGCCTGTTACCCACGGCGAGTACCTGGCCAAGAATAAAGACAACGTTGTGAACTATGGCTCCAACTTCAAGGACGCCAAAATTGGCTTGATCGTGCCCGAGTACGTGAAAGCCAACAGCATTGAAGACCTCAAGACGGATGATTCCTTCAAGAAGAAAATCACCGGTATCGATGCGGGGTCGGGCGTGATGCTCAAGACCGATGAAGCCATCAAGGCTTACGGGCTGGATGGTTACAAATTGCAGGCCAGTTCGGGGGCGGGCATGATTGCCGAGCTGACTCGTGCTTATGGCAAGGAGCAGTCCATCGCAGTGACCGGCTGGGTACCGCACTGGATGTTTGCCAAGTGGAAGCTCAAATTCCTTGAAGATCCGAAGGGCGTCTATGGTGCTGCTGAAACCGTTGACAGCATCGGTAGCAAAGAGCTGGCCACCAAGGCACCGGAAGTGGTGGAGTTCCTGAAGAAATTCCAGTGGAAGTCCAAGGATGAAATTGGCGAGGTCATGCTGGCTATACAGGACGGCGCCAAACCAGAAGCAGCTGCCAAGGATTGGGTCGCCAAGCACCCTGATCGCGTGAAGGAGTGGACTGGCAAATAAGTCAGCCTGCTTGCGTAGCATCTGAAGCCGCCCGGTTAATCACCGGGCGGTTTTTTTTGTGTCCAGGTAAAAAGTCTTGAACCACCACAATTTTATGAGTGTCGGTGGCCTTTTGTAGGAGTGAGCTTGCTCGCGATAGCGTCGGGTCAGTCAAGGAGTTCATTACCTGACCCGACGCTATCG